>CAITIF010000938.1 GCA_903892365.1 uncultured Pirellula sp.
ACTTGTGCCACCAAATTTTTGGACAATCAAAGGCATTTCAAATCTTGAGTGTTGGAACTAGGTAATTTGGAATAGTTGGAATAGGTTAGGAGCGAAAGCAAGTGCGGTCTATTCTATTTCCCGTGTTACTTGCCAAAGCGATCGGCCGAGTGCATCCATTTTGGAATTAATTCCCAGCCGTTCTGAAGCTGAAACCCAGAATTCGCTGCCGCAATTTCGTCATAGGTTTCGCTAGCATCCTTTGCGACTCCGGATCCACAGGTCACGAAGGGAACAAAACCGTGAGAGTGCTTTTTGGTGGAAACAGGTGTCGGATGGTCTGGCATGACAAGGATTCGATACTCACCATACTGCTGTAGAGCCTCATGCACCGGTCCAACAATGTGTTTGTCAATCGATTCCAGGGCTTTCACTTTCTCGTCGACGCGACCTTCATGGCTCGCTTCATCCGGTGCTTCGATATGGACGCATACAACGTCGTAGGACTTCAGGGCTTCGATAGCAGCTAAGCCTTTGCCAGCGTAATTGGTATCTAAGTAGCCAGTCGCTCCCTCTACTTCGATGCGATCCCAGCCAACCAAAGCTCCCAACCCCCGAAGCAAATCGACGGCGGTGATCATGACCCCGTGAGCTCCAAATCTTGATTCAAACGATGCTAATTGGGGCGTTCGACCCAAGCCCCACAACCATAATGTGGTCGCAACCCGTTTGCCATTTGCGGCTCGAGCCAAGTTCACTGGGTGATTGGCAAACAAAGGCTCGCTTTTAGCCATCAAATCACACAGTAAATCACAACCAGGCCCTTTCGGGAAATCATCAAGAACGCTTCCATCGGTCAAGTCATGGGGCGCACGTGTTCTAGTATCGCTCGAGAACGGAGCCCCTTGCGATGCGTTTCCGCGGTAGATCAGCAAATTGCGGTAGCTAACACCTGGCACAAATTCCCAACAAGTTCCGCCGAAAGCATCTTGAGCCGCTTTCATCAAGGTCGCTGCTTCCTCGCTGGAAATATGATCCGCGGTGAAGTCGACCATGATTTGATCTTGTACCGTGACCAAGTTGCATCGAATGGCGAAATCGTACGGACCTAGCTGAATTCCCTGAGCCGCCGCTTCAATGGGCGCTCGTCCTGAAAAGAACTGGTTCGGGTCGTAGCCAAGCAGAGACATGTTGGCGACCTCGCTTCCCGCAGGAAAGTGGAGCGGCACGTTGTCGCTTTGCCCTACACATCCAAGTCTCGCTATCGCATCCATCGATGGCAAGTTGGCTGCTTGAAGGGGCGTCTTGCCACCCAAGGCTTCGACCGGATAGTCCGCGCAGCCGTCCGGAATAATGATGACCCACTTCATTGTCGCTTGCCCTCTCGAATCCTTACTAAAATCATTTTGTCTCTATCGACTCGCTTCCATCACTCGTAGCTTCACCGACTCTTGACTGACACTTTCCAGTTTGCGAATTTCTTCGTTCGCCAAGGAAGCGGCCTTTTCATTGGCCTCATGAGTCATGATCACAAGTGGTACTTGCCTAGGTTGCAGTTGGCTGGTTGGCTCATGCTGGATGATCGACGCAATCGAAATACCATGCTTGCCCAGAATCCCCGTAATCTGCGATAACACACCGGGTTCATCCGCCACAAAAAATCTCATGTAGTATCGGCTGAGTGTCTGTCCGTACGGCAACAAACCAATTTTCGATTCACGATCCGACCACAGCTCCAACCTTCGGAACGTAATGTCCGTTCGACCTGCTGCTGTATCGATCATGTCAGCAACCACTGCCGAAGCTGTCGGCATTTGGCCGGCTCCCTGACCATGAAAAAACATGTCGCCGACAGCGTCACCCACCACCGTCACAGCGTTATACGCTCCCCGGACTTCAGCCAGAGGCCTTCCGCGACGGATTAAGGTTGGGGAAACATGCAGCTCAAGGCCATTCTCTTGCAAATGAGCCGTTGCAATCAGCTTGATCCGATAGCCCAGTTCGGCAGCATATTTCAAATCGGCTAACTGAAAAGCTTCTAGACCGCGACGGTAGATTTCTCGCCACCTGACTCGAACACCAAAAGCCAAGTGAGCTAATATCGCGAGCTTCTGGGCTGCATCGCTTCCATCGACGTCCATGGTTGGGTCGGCTTCCGCATAACCCAATTCCTGAGCATGTTTCAGAGCAACCGCGTAGTCGGCACCTTGCTCGTCCATCTGAGAAATAATGTAGTTGCTAGTCCCATTGAGAATGCCTCGCAATGACAAATTTTGGTTCGCCGAAAAACACTGGCTAATGTTTGCGATGATCGGAATCCCACCGCCCACGCTAGCTTCAAAGGCAATCGTTCGCCCCAAGGCTCTAGCCCGATCAAACAATTCTTCGCCA
>CAITIF010000939.1 GCA_903892365.1 uncultured Pirellula sp.
CGTTTATACTGGTTTGGCACGAAACATCGCACTCACCTTTGATCGCTGACCAAGCGAAATCTGAATGACAACTCCGACCGCCACACCTCCCGAAACTCCTATTGCGCCAGCGACAAGTGTTCAGGTAGTCCGTGAGACTATAGAAAGTCTTGCGGTTGCTTTTGTCTTGGCGCTATTGTTCAAAGCGTTTGTCGCTGAAGCGTTTGTTATTCCCACGGGTTCCATGGCCCCAACGCTGATGGGGGCTCACAAAGATATCCGCTGCGAGGACTGTGGGCACCAGTACCAATGCGGAGCCAGCAATGAATTTACGGAGACCGGTGCTCGCAGCGACAGGACGGTGGTTGCCACCACTTGTCCGCTGTGCCGAAAGCCGCAGATTGCTGACCCGAGCCAGGATTCCAATCATGTGACGTTTTCAGGAGATCGAATCCTGGTAAGCAAACTAGCTTACGTTTTCGCTGCTCCGAAGCGTTGGGACGTGATCGTCTTCAAATACATTCTTGACGCGAGACTCAACTATATCAAGCGATGCATTGGGCTCCCCAATGAAACGGTCCGCATTCGCGAGGGAGACATTTACATCCAAGAAAACTCGGGGCTCGTCGAACAGAAGCAGGGCCAGACCGCTGTGGCAACAAGCTCGTTTGCGATTGCTAGGAAACCTCCGCATGTCGTTGAAGCAATGCTTCAAAAATTGTTCGACTCGAAACATGTCTCGAAATCCCTGGTGGAGGTAGGTGTTCCGAATGCATGGCAGCCCTTCCCGCCCGCTTCAGCCCCAGAAGACTCGGGAGGCAATTCAGCATGGAAAATCGACCAATCCGTTGGCAAATGGCAGGCATCGGTCTCCAACGCCTCAACAGGCACCACTCAATGGATTCGCTACTTTCATCGCGTAATCGACCCTCTGTCTTGGGAAAAAATTGTCGTCAATCAAAAATTGGATGCTCCTGTAGCTCCGCAGTCGTCGCGGTTGATCACGGACTTCACTGCATACAACGCCAGCTTTAGCCGATTCACACCCAAAGTACTGAACGAACCCTTTTCGCAATTTGCAGCAGAGACCATTTCGAATAGTATCCGGAATTGGAGCCCAGCCAATCAGCCAATTGAAAACGACGGAATCCACTGGACAGGCGATTTGGCTGTCGAAGTGGATGTTGTTCTTGGAAAAGACGCCAAGTCCATGGCTTTGCTTTTGATCGAAGCAGGAGTGCAGCATGAATGCCGAATTGATCTAACCAGTGGACAAGCTACTGCAACGGTGACTTTGGATGGCAAGCCAGTGGATGCCTTCGATGTAGGCGACGGGAAACTTGCTGCGACCGCGAGCGTTGCGACTTCGGTCCGCGCCGGGTCTCGACACCGTCTGAAGTTCGCCAACGTCGATGATACGCTCATCCTTTGGATTGATGGAAATCATCTGCCTTGGAAGGGGGATATGATGACGTTAGTGTATCTTCCGTTAACGGCTCGAGTGCCTAAAACAACACCTACGGATCCGCTCGATGCAGCACCTGTTGGAATCGGAGTCGAAGGCGGCAGTGCCGAGTTGACTCGCGTGCAGGTTTATCGAGACATTTACTACATTGCGCAGGGAAATCAAAACCAAAGCCTGTACGACTATCGCGAGATTTCAACCACTCTACGCGACTCCTCTTCGCCAGCCAACAACGAACGCTATGCGAAAGAAGTACACAACATGTCAGCCAGCGAGCTCGTGAAGCAAATGTCCCAAGAAGGTTTGCTTCGAAATGCTATGCTGACGAACCCTACACTGTGGGCAGAAAGCCCTTTCGCTCGCAATCGCCAAGTGGTTGATTTCCCGATGCAAGATGACTGGTACTTTCCCATGGGTGATAACTCCAGCGCCAGCGCGGACGCGAGGTCATGGGGACACACTCCAGAACGCCTGATGATAGGTCGTGCGGTGATGGTCTTTTGGCCTCATTATTGGAATGCACCGATCCCGTTCGTGCCCAACGTGCAACGCATGGGCTTGATCCGTTAGCCCAGAATAGTAATCCAGAATAAACCCGAATCGAAGGAAACGAGAACATGGATGTTCTGAGTGTTGCTGGCCTCGAAAAAACTTATGGACGGCGCAAGGTAGTCAACGGCGTTAGCATGCGAGTTGGAAAGGCGGAAATTGTAGGCCTGCTGGGCCCCAACGGTGCCGGAAAGTCAACCAGTTTCCGCATGACTTGTGGGCTCGTTATGCCAGACCGAGGCCAAGTCTTTTTGGGCGGCGAAGAAGTGACGTATTGGCCTATGTTCCGTCGAGCGAGAGACGGAGGCATGGGCTACTTGGCTCAAGAATCAAGCGTTTTTCGGAAGCTGACGGTCGAGCAAAACATCTTAGCGATGCTGGAATTACTTGGCTTTAACCGAACAGATCGGCGCAAGCGAACCGAAGAACTCTTGGCTCAATTTGATATCACACACATTCGTCGATCCAAGGCCTCCAAGCTATCGGGGGGAGAAAGACGCCGATTAGAAATTGCACGCTGCTTGGTTTCGAATCCTCGTATTATCATGCTCGACGAGCCATTCGCCGGCATCGATCCCGTAACCGTTCAAAGTATTCAGCAAACCATCTTCGATCTTCGCAGCACGGGCATTTCCATCCTGATAACCGACCACGCGGCACTAGAGATCCTGTCGGCAGTCGATCGCTGTTATGTGATCAATAAAGGGACTGTTCTATTCGAAGGAACTCCAGAGGAAGTGAAACAGCACCCAGAAGTCCGTTCGCAGTATCTTGGTAACATCCAAGGCGACCACGCCCATTCGGACCTTGTAGGCAGCCGCTAGAAATCAAACTCCCGAACGCTACCATGCCCCGCTAAATTTGCGCTTTGGCTCAGGATTCTCCGGCTCGCGCACGTTTTTTCCATATCTTTTGTGATCAGCTTGCTTCGCAGGCGATTTTCTCCAGCACCATTTGACCATGGATGCATGAGTAACCCAACGGGGTTCAACATTGCGAGCGTTCAATCGGTGATAAAGAAGCCGTGTTTGTTTTGATTGCAATTTTCGAATCGGGGGCACCCGATGTAGCAATCATTTAATTTGAGCCTGATCTTGCGCCTACCTTGGCACGCCTTCATCCATGAGGGAAAGCTTGTATGACTTACCCACTGGAGTAAACGCGAATGTAAACATGTATGGACGAACTTCGCTTCCCCTAGCTATATCAAACACGACAACACAACAAAAACCCTCTTGCATAGCATCGGTGAACGGCTTGAATGAATCCACCAGATCAGACTCCGCGACAATCGGCATCACGGATTTCAAAAAACTCGCAGTGATGTCCGACTTGCGAAACACATGAAAGTGCTTGAGTCGCAAGTCGTCACCGTCAGGAATTTTTGAGATTGTCTTCTTCAAGTATTCCGCCACGGTAACTCCATCATCAAGCTTGCGGTGCCGCTTGGCATCAGCTTGGCAAAAGTCCGCGACGCGATCAACTTCTCGCTTGATGAAGAGCGTGGCTACAAAGTCGATTGCAACACTGGATGGAGTGTCTGCATTTTTCGTTTCGTCAGCCAGAGTCAAAGAGGAAAACGACGTAAGAGCAAACATGATAGCCACAACAATCGAATCTCGCATGAAGACACTTTGACTTTCAAGGAAGGTAGAGACAGCAGGCAGCGAACAGCAACGATCCGCCAGACCATTCCAGTGCAGGTTATTGAGAACATCGGCAATCTGCCGTTGATTAGTACCGGACTGCTTTCGGGCATCGATCTTCGTATCAACTACCGAACTGGCGTTTGTTCGATTCACTGAAGTCGAATGACCATTGTCACCCAATCGCAGTATCTGAGACTGCTTGTCAGGTGGTTCCTCCGTTGTTTGGTGTCAGCGGATTTGTCCCATCCCCGAGTACGCCTTTATCAATACGCAAATCCAGAACCCAAACCAAGTCACCCTGAACAACACACTTGATCCTATAGCAAGCCAAAACCGTGATGCCGCAGTCAAGTTCTTCATCATAAGCAAGATCGCAAGAACGGAAATCAATCCACATAGAACGATCGCAGGGCCGAATAGCTGTAATTTCAAATCGTCGGAACTTGAGTTAAAGAACACCCGATTGGAATACAACGACTCCATGAGACCGGCGAAAAAAGCGAACTGAAAAGCGTATCCGATCAACCATATTGCAATGGGAAGCTTGCGAAAACGTTGCGACAGGGGCTGATTGTCGGAGGAGGTGACAGGTGCTTGATACGGATCTAGCATACTGAATTACTTTGACCTTTGTGAAAACTGAATGGGCGAAAGTGTGACGACACCCAGCCGACGTTGCAGGGTTTCCATCAAATATCGAAGGACCCGGGACTTCGGGACGAGTCGTTTGGAATCTCGTTGATTGAGTTGTTGTTTGTGCCCACAGTTATGCTATCAAATCGACGGCAGCGCCGCACTGTCCCTTCCCTACAAATGGATACTCCGCACGCTCTAACAACCGGACTTGCCCAATGAAAGCCTCCGGTTCCCAGCTATCACTTGTCTCAACAATCTTAACTCATTACGTGCGAGTGGCATTCGTGGGTGGCATTCGTGGGTGGCACCGTCCGAAGGACAAGTGGCACCGTCCAAAGGACATTTCTAGCACCGTCCAAAGGGTGGGTGGCACTGTCCGTGGGTAACGCTGTCCGAAGGACACGCTCGTTGTCGCAAAAGCGAAACTGGGCCTTGAGCCCAGATGTCGCAACAGGTTTGGTGCGCTAACACTCGACGGGAACCGAATGCAAACGCGGTCAAGGGCCTCGAGCCCGACGACCGCAACAGGTTTGGCAGGCTAGATTGCGGCCTGACTCGAAAGACACTCGGTGGGTGGCACCGTCCGAAGGACATGGTGGCACCGTCCGAAGGACATTTCTAGTACGACGGACAAGATAGGGCCGAAGCAACGGTTTGCGTCCCAGGCCCGAATGGGCCGATACATTCTTTGCCGGTGGCCCGCGGCCACCGGTCCTTCTTCCCTTGATCCTCGAAAGCCCCGAATGGGGCGACACAGATCGCGCCGACTCGCTGACGCCGTCGCGATGTGTCGGCCCTGCAGGCCTTAAGAAATTGAACCGGCGGTCACGAACCGGCGGTCGCGGACCGCCGGCAAAGGGTGTATCGGCCCGTCGGGCCTTCAGACTCAGGGGAGACCAGCACGTTTGCAATGATCACGCGATGCCTCCCAACGCTTGCCATCGAGTCCTGTTGCGGTCGTCGGGCTCGAGGCCCTTGACCGCGTTCGCTCACAGCGTTCCGTTAGGGGTTAGCAAGCCAAACCTTTTGCGAAATCTGGGCTCAAGGCCCAGTTTCGCTTCATGCAAGCGGGGACCTCTTCAACTTCAACTTTAGCTTTAGCAGCCGGGACTCGTTGCCTCGTCCATCGCGATAGTGTTATGCCATTGCCATCAAGTCGAAAAGTAACGGGCAGTGTTAGCCTTTTGTCACTCCGTCTAAGCCTTCCGTCAGCTTTTCAATCAGCCAATCGGTAGGCTCCAGCCCAATTGAAAAACGAAGTGTTCCACCGGTGATCCCAAGCGCAGCCAGGGCCTCGTCGCTGTACGATCGGTGGCTTGTCGAACAGGGATGGCTTAACGTGGTTTGAGCTTCCCCCAACGTTGGGCAAAATGGAATGTTCGGAGCCACCGCCGCGATGAATCGCTGAGCCGATCGGAGACCACCATGTAGCCGCAAGGTCATCATGTTGCCAAACGATTCCCCAAACTGCTTTCTCGCCATCGCATGTTCAGGATGCGAAGCCAAGCCCGGATAATCCAAGAGATCGATTGCCGCATGCCCTTGGATAGCTTCCGATGCTGCTTTGGCAGAGGCGGCCGCATGAGCCATTCGCACTGGCAAAGATGCTAACCCGCGTTGAGTGAGCCAGCAATCGAGCGGGCTGCTGGTCATTCCAAAAGATACCATCGTCTGGCGTATTCTTTGCCAGACCGCTTTATGCCCACACAAAAATCCTAGCATAGCGTCCGCGTGACCGCACACAAACTTGCTAAGACTTTCCATGACAAGGTCCGCACCCAAGTTCATGGGCTGGCATAGCACCGGGGTCGCAAACGTATTGTCCACCAAGACCACTGTGCCCGATTCCGAAGTGGCCGGTCCACCCGATTCATGAGCCATGGTCGCAATCGATTCAAGATCGGGAACCGACAATCGCGGGTTGGTAATCGTTTCGACAATCACCATCCGTGCCGGAGTGCGAAACGCATTCTTGAGCGCTGTCAGATCCGTTGCGACCACATCCTCAAACTGAATCCCCCATCGGGCTAAATCCTGTTTGATAAAGAACGACGTTCGGCCATAAACGGGCTGGGCCAAAACAACACGATCACCTGGCTTCAGCAACGCCATGCAAGCGATTGATATGGCACTCATGCCTTGCGCAGTCACAATCGCTTCCTGTGCGTTGTGCAAAGAGCGCAAGGCATCCGCGAGCGAGGTGGCATTCGGATGCCCTTCGCGTCGATAGGCGAAGCCCGGGGCCGTTCCACCTAGAAGCGCATCCGCTTGCTCCGTCGACTCCATTCGCCATACGCCACTTAGCTGCAAAGGCTCCGTCTGCGGCTTGGCTTTGGGAAATCGATTCTCCGAGGTCGCGGCATGATGCTGATAACGAACATCGTCCAGCGGCTGTTTTTTCTTATCGGGCATAACAAAATAGATTTTTCGAGATCAGTCTTGAACGGCATCCAAAGTGGATAACGTTAACCTTGGACAATCGTATTGGTCAGCGTTCCAAGACCGTCGATCGAGATATGGACGGTGTCGGCGGGTGCCAGCGTGAACGAGCTGTCTGGAACAACGCCCGTTCCTGTCAACATAAATGCTCCGTTAGGTAGGTCGTTATCTCGCATCAGCCATTGAACCAAGTCTTCCAACTGACGCGCCATTTGGGCAACCGAAGTTTCACCCGAGAACACAACTTGATTGTCGCGAACAATTTTGAGCCCGATACCGATGGTTTCGCGGGGCGGCATGTCTTCCGCCAAGGCGATCCATGGTCCTAGTCCACAGCACTGGTTGTATACCTTGGCTTGAGGCAAATAGAGAGGGTTATCCCCTTCGATATCTCGGCTGCTCATATCGTTGCCGATCGTATAGCCAACGATTTTTCCTCGACTGGAAAGCACCAGCGTCAGTTCTGGCTCGGGCACATTCCAGGTGGCGTCGGTTCGGATTCTCAGTTCGCCCAGATGGCCTCGGCAGCGGTTCGGTGTTGCTTTGAAGAACAGCTCAGGCCGAGCGGCCGTGTAGACTCGATCGTAACAGCTGGCGGCGGCTTCGCTCTCTTCCATTCGAGCCGTTTGTGAACGCTTGTAAGTAACACCGGCGGCCCATACTTCTTGATCATCGATGGGGGGCAACCAACGCACTGCGTCCAGCGGAATCGACGCTGCAAGAGCGGGCAGTTCTCGCGCCAACGATCCCAGTTGATCGCTGGATAAAAGCTGACTTAAGGAAGTGAATCCAGTCGAAGCAAGATTCAACGGAGTTGCAAAATTGTCAACGATTCGAGCCACAGTGGGCCCTTGAGCCGTTTGGATACGTGCCAGAAACATGCATTCGCTTTCGATGGAGAGGCCTGGAGCGACTTACCACCGTCGCTCTGATTTTGTCAGCCCCCCAGTATAACACACGTCCGTATTTATCGCATCGCAGTTTCGATGGCAGCATGCCACTTGGATGCAATCTGGTTCCATTGGAAATCCTTGGATCGCTCCCATGCCCTTCTTCCAAGACTCAGCCGCAATTCCTGGCTCGATAAAAGACGATCCAAGCAATCGACCATTTGCGTGTCATCCGAAATAACAATCCCGTTATCGAGATCCGTAATGGTCTCGCGAATGGCGGGGGAACAATCGGTCACGGCCACAGCAAGGCCTGTCGCCATGGCTTCCAGCAAGGACTGCGGGAACCCCTCGTACCGACTCACCAAGCAGTACGCGTTGGCAGCGCACAACTCTGCCCAAACATCCTTGCTCCATAATGCCCATTCGACGGTCGATGCGATACCAAGTTGATCGGACGTTTGCTGCAACGCACTGCGTTCAGCGCCATCCCCAACAATCCGAAGTCGCCAGTCGATATGGTGATGCTTTAAATTTGCCCAAGCCTGCAACAGTCGATCGATCCCTTTTTCTTTGGAGAGCCTTCCAACAAAAATCAGGACCTTCGGCGATCTCCGTGCCCGTTCGCGATCGATCTGGTCTTGATCCAAAATGGGTGGAACAAACGCGGAAGGGATAATCCGCAAACGATCGTGCGGGACCCATTGAGTTTCCTGAAAGTAGTCGAATACTTCTTGGGTTTGGACCACGCACAGGTTGCATTTTGGATAAGTGCGTCGCCGAAGGAACTCCCAAAAGCGACTCAGTGGTTGCCTGCGTGGATCGCTGCGTTCCGAAATCACCACAGGGACTTTCTTGGGGGTAGCCAACAACGCAAGAATGTTATTGGAATCGCAAAAGCTTACCACCACATCCGCGTTCCAATCTTGAATTTGAGCACGAAGGGCTCGAATGCGTTTCCTGTTCGAAAGAATAGCCGACAAGGTACCGGTGGACGAACCCGTCAGCCCCAGCCCGATGCATTCGACGCGTG
The DNA here is from genome assembly GCA_903892365.1 of uncultured Pirellula sp. Taxonomy (GTDB): domain Bacteria; phylum Planctomycetota; class Planctomycetia; order Pirellulales; family Pirellulaceae; genus JBKCUI01. The sequence goes on from CAITIF010000939.1 coordinate 8,641, forward strand.
GATCGATAAAGTAACTGGCTGACTTCGCACTGTCCAAAGTCACAAGTCGAACTCGATAACGATTGGCCAGCTCGTTCGCAAGGTAGCTCATTTGCCTTTCCGATCCACCGCCATTCATCGAATGAATGAAAAGAAGAATGCGCTTGGCCGAATGGCCGGGATCTTGTTGCGTGCTGACGTGTTCTAGCATTCGCGGCTCGGTTGGAATCACTTGGGCTAGAGACAAGTAGGATGGGAATGCGTTAGACTGGTCCACTGACAATTGCTACATCGCCATTTCCCCCGAGAGAAAACCGTGGAACTACCCATCGATTCTAACCGAAATCCAGAATCATCGGTTTCGTACATCGAAAAGTCTTCACAGCATTTGCGTTTCATTTTGGTGGGGGACGTCGTTGGAAAACCAGGAGTTTCCATGCTTTGCGACGCCGTCCCATGGCTGCGATCTGTGATGGGCATGGATCTGATTGTTGCCAACGCCGAAAACGCAGCGGATGGAGCAGGCTTAACGGCCGCGATTTATCGGAAATTAGTAGCCGCCGGTGTGGATGCCATCACGCTAGGGGACCATATCTATCGCAAAAAAGAAATCGCTGCGACACTTCAGTCCGAAAAGAATATCGTCAAGCCTGCCAATTTCCCCAGCTCGTCACCGGGCTTGGATCACTGTATTGTTCGGACGCAATCAGGAGTTCCAGTTGCGATCATCAGTTTGCTAGGCCGAGTGTTCATGCGCCCGGTCGACTGTCCCTTTACGGCCGCCGGGCGAGTGCTGGAAAGCATACCGCCGGAGGTAAAGATTCGCATTTGCGACTTTCATGCAGAAGCGACCAGCGACAAACAAGTTATGGGACGCTTTCTTGACGGTCGAGTCAGCGCGGTTCTTGGAACTCACACGCACGTCCCGACCGCTGATCAAGAGATCTTCCCCGGCGGAACCGCATTCCAATGCGATGTTGGAATGACGGGGCCGTACCGAAGTATTCTTGGTCGAGCCATCGAACCCGTGCTGAACACCACTCTATCCTTCGACCCGAATCCGTTTCATATCGCTGCCGAAGATGTGCGACTTTCAGGAACTTGGGTCGACGTGGATATCGAGTCTGGAAAAGCAATCCGCATTCAGCGACTGATGCTGACCGAAAGCGAACTCAAGGCTTGGCGCCCCACCGAGGGTTCATCAATTCGCTAAACGATGCATTGACGAACGGCATCGGTCAAACCAGCGATAGGGTCACCTGCTGGAATGAATTCGTGAGCAAAGTAGCCGTCGAATCCGGTCGCTGCAATCGCTTTCGCAATGGCAGGGTAATACAGCTCTTGTTGATCGTTGAGTTCATGACGCCCTGGGTTGCCCCCGGTATGGTAATGACCAAAGTACTGGTGATTCTTTTGGATGGTACGAATGATGTCCCCTTCCATGATCTGCATGTGATAGATGTCATACAGCAGCTTGAAGTTGTTGGAGCCAACCTCCTTGACCAGTTCAATACCCCAGGCCGAATTGTCGCACATGTAGTCCGCGTGATCGACTCGGCTATTCAGCAATTCCATGTTGAGAATCACGTTCTTCTTCTCTGCTACTCCAACGATCTTCTTCAGTGCAGCGACGCAATTTTTCATGCCAGTCTTGCGGTCAATGCCACGGGAGTTGCCTGAGAAACAGATGACGTTTCGGAAGCCAGCAGCGGAGGTGGCTTCGATCGCCTCGTTCATGGCTTTGAGGCTAGCTTCGTGATACTTTTCATCGCACAAGCCATCCGATAACGCACCGGCCGAGACCATCGTGCAGACCAAGCCATGCTTCTTTAAGGTCGGGAAATCTTCTGGCTTCAAAAGGTCGATGCCAACGAGACCAAGCTTGACGGCCTCCTGGCACATCTGCTCGACAGTCAGACTTCCGTAACACCATTTGCAGACCGATTGATTCAACTTTCCGGACTTGGCGTCCACCGCTGGAGCAGCATTGGCCAACGCAGCAGGGGCGAACGCTGCTGCTGCTGCGGTTCCCGTCGTCGCTGAGCCGGTTGCAAGCGTGCTGGCAGCCAGCGTGGTCGCTGCTGCACTCGCACCAAACAATCGTCGCGAGATCGAAGTTTCTGAATCGGGATTTTCTCGTTGCATAACACGTGTGCTTTCTGGGGAGAGGAAATAATGAATCGTTTAGGAAAAGAATTTCAGGTCGATTGGCAACGCTGAGCAAAATCATCAGGGAACGTCACGCCGTACTGCTAGTTGACAAGCGGAACACAAATCAGCTTCTCATCATTGCGAACATACAAACATCCATTCGCAAAGGCGGGCGCACACCAAACGACATCACGACCAAAAGCATTGTTGGTTGCGTCGATGATCTTTTCACGCGAAATTTCTTCGTATCCCTTAGGCGTCATTTTTGCGATGACAATTTCGCCCAGTTCGTTGAACAGATAAAAGAAATCTCCGCTACGGACAATAAACGCGGTTCCGCTTCCTTGAGGTCGACGACTGACTGGCTTGCTGGTTTCCCATAGCCGATCGCCCGTCGCGATATCGAAGGCGATCATCTCGCCACTTTGATCCATGCCGTAAACGATGTTTCCGATGGCCATTGGCTGTACATTGACTGGCGAAATGGCTTTTTTAGCAACGTCTCGCCAAAGTGTTTTCGCAGCGGGTGCCTTGTCATCCAACTCGATCAACAAGTTCTTGTCGCTGTAGCCGCCGACGAAAAGATAATTGCCTACATGAATCGGGCTCATGATGATCGATCCATTGCTCGCTTCGTAGGGAAGGGTCCAATAGAGCTTGCCAGTCTCCGGATCGACTGAATTGATTGCGATTGGATTGGGCAAAATCAGCTGACGCACTCCGCCAGCTCGAATGATCGTAGGGGGGGAATAACCTTGTTCAGGTGCAGTCCCGAATCGCCATTTTTCCTTGCCAGTTTTTTTATCGAGGCAAACAGTATGCGAGCCTTCACCTCCGGCCAAGGTGATCAGATTGTCACCATCGATGAACGGATGTGCCGCGTAGCCCCAAAGTGCCGAGTTTGTTTTATATACGTCCTTAAGATTCTTCGACCAAACAACAGTTCCCGTAGCTGCATCGAAACAAAAGAGATCACCTTCGGCACCGAGCGTGTAAAGGTTTTTGCCGTCGACAAGGGGCGTGCATCGCGGTCCAGCAGGATACGAAATCGCGTACTTGACGGGGTACTCGTGCTTCCAAATTGGCTTGCCTGTTCCGCTGTTCAGGCACAGAACCCGCTCCGTACCCTCAAACTCTTTTCGGCCAAAGTTGTCTACTTTTGCGTTGGCATCGGTCACCAAGTCGGTCACATACAGCATGTCGCCAACAACGGCAGGCCCCGAATAACCACCTGCAACGGGTGCAGACCATTTCGTCTTTAGGCTGCCAGGAGCAAACTTGGTTGGTGGTTTAGCAATCGTCCAAATGTTATCTCGCTTGGGTCCCATCCAGCCTGGCCAGTCTTCTGCAAAAACAGAAAGCGAAGCGGTCGACAACCCAAACGCGACCAAGACAGAAGCGGAAAACAGACGATACATAGATTTCATCGAAAACACCTAGCACGGGCAAATCAAAGAGACAACAGAAACCGGCCGAATTATAGCAAGTCCATTCGGTCGCTGCATTAAGTTTCTATTTCAATCACACCGGCAGCAATTTGCTTCTTGGCATGAGCTGCCAATTGATGGATCTGCTGAGTTTGCTCTGGGGAAAAGAATGCAAGATTCAAGCCTTGCATATACCGGAGCGATCGGCGAGGTCGCTGGTCCTGAAGCCAGATCTTGATGAGCAGGACTTGAATCGAAAAACGATTGTCGTCGAATAGTTCAATGTGCTGCTCCATCAAAGGTTCTGCATCAGCAAATCTCTTTGCCTTCAGCATTCCCTGAATGACACGGAACAAGTCGACCTGTTTCCAAGTGACCGACGGTTGCGAAACGGAGATGCGATTCTGAATCTTGATCGCCAGGTCCAAGTCCCCTTCTGCGATCGCGTGTTCGACTTGTGTTTGCAGTTTCTTAGCGCTTTCAACCGGATCCAGCAGCAGATTGGCTTTGCGGTAAGCCTCCTCTTGTTTTACGTTCGCCTTCTTTTCACGTTCGAGGATTTTGTCTTGTCCCACCGTCGAATCGGTTCCGGTCTTTCCACTCAAGTAAGAAAATAAGTCCCACCCTTCGCAATCGACGTACCCAGTTCGAACCATCCATAACCCGACGGGAAGTCCTACGGCGAAACCGAGCATATGAAGAAGCTCGGAACTCATTTGAAAGCCTGCAACGATGAATACAAACAACTCTTTGGCCACGAAGAAGAAGCCGTACATCAGCACCGTAATGTCAAACATCCCGAATCGCCACAGCAGTGTAAACTCGTTCGCAGGCGCCCATGCGATGCACATGGCAAGCAAACCAAAGATTGCCGCGGACGCTCCTAATGCGAATCCATCCCAACCTACAATCAAACTAGAGACTTGCAGAAACAATCCATATAGCGTTCCAATCACCAAATAGATCGATGAGAAAGCCATCCAGCCAACTTTCCCTTCCACGATCAGCCCGAAAGCCCACAGGAAGATCATGTTTCCGATCAAGTGCATCCAGCCCATGTGCATGAAGTTGTTTGTCAACCACTGCCAAGGTTTGAATGTTCCAAATTCGACCGAAAGCGTCTTCATCCATGGTTCGCTGGCTGAGCTGATCTCCAACGAATCCGCAAACTCTTTTGCTTCCGCACGATCTTCAAATTCCTCGAGCGCACGTTGCAAATCGAAGCGATTGTGAAACTCACGGCCGTCCGGAGCCTTCAGTACAACCTCTGACATGTTTGCGTTGGCGCAAAACACAACGAACGCAATCACATTGATAATGATCATGCTGACCGTTGCAATCGGATAGTGGTAGATCGGTGCGTCCGTAGAAATCGGAATCATGGACTACTCAAGTTCTTGGATCCGAATGCGACGATACTCCATCTGACCACGATCTCCTTCCAAGCCGATGGGGCCGGTGCTTGGTACTGGAAATTCGGCTTCGAGCACTTCACCATTGCAGGTGCAGTAGGCTTTACCCCCTTGCACTTTGATTTCAATTTCGTTCCAGCCTAAGGGACGGTACTTTTTGAGATTCTTGTAGGGGCCAGCCAAAGGGTAATCGCGACATTGCAATTGAGGTTGGCGAATAAAGATACCGCTATCCGCGTTTGGGGTCGCTCGAAACTCTAATTTCAAAACAAAGTTCTTCGGAAACTCCTTGGTGGTCCACAGTTGCTGAATGCGGCTTCCTTCCGATGGAGTCGTGACAATCAACCTTCCGTTTTTGGCGACATATCGACCGTCCGACGATGCGGTCTGGCCGTCGAACGCAATCGCTTTTTCGACCACGGGAAACACGGGGCCATCTGGGTTGTTGTTGGGAGCCATCGGCGGAGTTGGCAAAAAGCCCCAGCCTGTCAGGTCCTTCCCATTGAACAGACTGACAAAGCCCGGCTCCATCATAAATATCTCCGGTTCGGTCTCCATAAACCCAAGAGTTGCCAAGACAGGTCGTAAGGCAGTTGCCCAAACAGCATACCCCTGGGGATTCAAATGCAACAAGTCCGGAAAGAGTTCAGGAGTAGCATCGCCAGCTTCATTCTTATAGAGCGAAAAAGTGTCTAGCACCGTGATCTGCTTGTCACCTCGAACTGCACGAAGCAACAATTTGTTCGTCGCCTGGATGGTCGCTGTGGGTCGAGACTTAGTTTCCGAACTTGGGAAGATCAAGCACAAGACAATCGGCATATCGGGATTATGCTTTTTAAGTTCGGCTACGATGGAGGTAACATTTTGAGCGATCGTTTCTGGTGATGCGTATTCCTCGATGTCATTCGTGCCCATCAAAAGGACAACCCCTTTTGGATTCAGTGCAATCACATCTCCCTGCAAGCGAATCAACATGCCTCGCGTTGTATCGCCGCTGATGCCACGGTTCGCAACCTTGACGCCAGGAAATGCAGCTTTCAAATCAGGCCAGCCTTGCGTAATCGAATCGCCAAAGAGCACTAAAGCTCCTTGGTCCGCATCCTTGGCCTTCGCAAAATCTGTCCGTCTTGATTTCCACAGTCCTTTAAACCAGTCCGCTTGTCGAAGTGGACCAACCCCGATCTGCTTCTCAATATCGGTCGGTAGTTCCAACGAGCCAACGGAACTTGCCTTGGAAGCAACCTCTTGAGCCCAGCTTGGATTGTCGAACGCGAACAGTAAACCCAACAGCAATAGAAAGGTTGCCATAGAACGACCTGGGTAAGCGATACGCGAGTTCCAAAATCTGGAATGCGTTTGTGGTGAGAACATCATGGAGAATGCCAAATTCTGTCGGTAAAGGAAGGAGGGAAAGGAGAGAAAACTATCGACACATTCTATTCCATTTTTATCGAGGGTGGGACCTGATGTTGCAAGACAAAGGGAACTGCAGAGCATGCCTGATCTCTACCTCGTCTTAATTTTGGCTATGC
>CAITIF010000940.1 GCA_903892365.1 uncultured Pirellula sp.
CCATTGAACGAATCGAAAGTAACCATGACTTTCGATTTCGTTCAATGCGAAATGTCGCTTTTGTAAATCAAGCGGCCCTTTCACCGATGCTTACAGCAAGGTCTTCAAGGCAGCCATTGCAGGAGCATAATCTGGCTCTTGAGCCACTTCCGATACGATCTCTTTGTAAACCACCTTGCCGTTGGCATCCAAGACGTAAACAGCTCGAGCCAGCAGCTTCAGCTCGTCAATCATCAAACCAAAGTTCAGACCAAAGTTACCATCTTGGTAATCGCTACCGACTTTCATGGACTTGATGTCCTCTGCTCCGCAGAATCGGTTCATAGCGAAAGGCAAGTCGCGGCTTACTGTCAAGGCATTCACTTTGTCGCCCATCCCAGCAAGCTCCACGTTGAACTTCTTGGTTTGGATTTGGCAGGTTCCGGTGTCCAGCGATGGAACGACACTGATGAAAGTTGGCTTGCCTTTAAGGTCCGCCAAAGTGATCGTTTTCAGTCCGCCTTCGAAGAAGTGGATCTTGAATTCCGGGGCTGCACTTCCAACATTCAATTCGGATCCCAAAAGAGTCATTGGGTTTCCCTTGAAAGTAATTGCTCCAGCGCGTGCCATGTTGATTTTCCTTGCATGAATGAGAGTAAAACGGTAGTTCTTCGAACGACGAAAAGTAAGGTATCTTTCTTAAGTCGTCAATCGGCTAATGGACTGGCGGAGCGTCGATCCCGCCATACTTGGGAACAGAAGGTTCTTTAATTTCTTTTAACAATCGAAGGACGATTTTATCGGTCGTCATCCCTTCGGCCTGAGCTTGGAAGTTGGTGCTAAGGCGGTGCCGAAGCACTGGAACGGCAATTTTGCGAATGTCTTCGATGGCCACGCTGAAGCGTCCATCCATAGCAGCAATAGCTTTACCAGCTGAAATCAAGAATTGTCCCGCCCGAGGCCCGGCTCCGAAGTCCAAGAGCTCTTTCACTACTTCGGGCGAGTCGGGTTCGCCCGGTCGCGTCGCACGAACCAGGGCTACGACATACTTTACGATGAATGGGCTGACCGCAACACTCATCACTAACTTCTGAATATTCAGGATCGCGCGTGCGGATAGCACTTTGTTGATCTCTGGCTTCTCGCTTCGAGCCGTTGCTAGAAGAATTTTTTCTTCTTCGTCGGAGCTCGGGTAACCCACTTTGATATTGAACATGAACCGATCCAATTGGGCTTCTGGCAGCGGGTACGTTCCTTCTTGCTCGATCGGGTTCTGAGTTGCAATTGCGAAAAACGGCTCTGGCAATTGATAGGTGTTTCTGCCGACCGTAATCTCACGCTCTTGCATGGCCTGGAGAAGCGCCGCCTGAGTTTTCGGTGGGGTTCGGTTGATTTCGTCGGCCAGAAGAATGTTGGTGAAAATCGGCCCTTCGACGAATCGAAATTCGCGTTTGCCGTTTTCGTCTTCTTCCAAAACGTTGGTGCCCGTAATGTCGGATGGCATCAGGTCGGGCGTGAACTGGATACGTTTGAAATGGACATCTAGAATTTTGGCGAGCGACGAAACCATCAACGTCTTTGCCAGTCCCGGCACTCCCTCCAGCAAGCAATGTCCCCGCGTGAAAATCGCAGCGAACAATTGTTCGATGACTTCGTCTTGGCCAACAATGGACTTACTCAGTTCAAGCCGCATCTGGTCACGATGCTCTCGAAATTCCCGAAGTAAGTCGCCGATGCTTTTGGCAGGTTTTCCAGTGGGAGCGTTTGACACGTTGACTTAACCTTTGATTCCGACCAAGACGGGTTCGTTTTCGGTTGGGATACCGGATTCTGCTGCCATCTTTCGAATATCTTCGGTGATTCGCATCGAACAGTACTTAGGTCCGCACATGCTGCAGAAGTGAGCGCTCTTGAAGGTGTCCTGTGGGAGCGTCTCGTCGTGATAGGCCTGAGCCGTAGCGGGATCCAGGGATAAACGAAACTGTTCGTTCCAGTCGAATGCAAATCGGGCTTTCGACAACGCATTATCGCGATCTTGTGCACCTGGTCGTTTGCGAGCAACGTCAGCCGCATGGGCTGCAATCTTGTAAGCAATCACCCCTTGCTTGACGTCTTCTCGGTTTGGTAGTCCCAAGTGCTCTTTTGGAGTCACGTAGCACAGCATCGCAGCCCCGCTCCATCCAGCCAATGCAGCGCCAATCGCGCTGGTGATATGGTCATATCCCGGGGCGACATCGGTCACCAAAGGGCCGAGCACATAAAACGGGGCACCGTGGCAAACTTCGATTTGTTTTTTGATGTTCATGTCGATTTGATCCATGGGGATGTGCCCTGGTCCTTCGACCATCACCTGAGTTCCCTTGGCCCAG
>CAITIF010000941.1 GCA_903892365.1 uncultured Pirellula sp.
ACAATTCTGGGTGAACAGGTGGGGAACCTTGCGATCCAAAGTCATCGCTGGTCTTGACGATTCCGACCCCAAACACTTGCTGCCAAAGTCGATTGATGGTGACTCGCGCGGTGAGTGGGTTTTCGTCGGACACCAACCATTGGGCCAAATCCAGGCGATTGGGTTGCTCTCGTTGTGAATCCTTGCTCAAGCTTGGCAACGCCGCTGGTGTATTCGGATAGACACGTTCCCCCTTTTGATCGTATTGCCCCCGAGTCATCACAAACGCCTCGCGCGGCTTCGCTAGATCGTTGTAAATAAATGTACCAGCGATCGAACTTTCTAGCATGGAGCGAGACACCTGTTCGGAATACCACTGCAGCCTAGCACTTAATACCAATGGACTTGTCGCTTCGGAAATGTACATCCTGAAGAACTGAGCGACCTCGTCTCGCTTGCTCTTGCCACTCTCCGATTCAGGGCCTTCCTTCAGAGCCTTCGCCAGATCACCTGCTGCAAATGGGACATCGGTACCTTGGACGCTTTTCCACCAGGTTTGCAAGTCGGCGGTCAACAAATCGTTCGGACGTTGAACGCCACTGCAAACAAGCCCATCCCAATCGCAAATGCCGCCAAACAAGCCAAGCTTCAGTTCAGCAACACGATCACCCACGGGCAGATCCGACACAGGCAGCGTTAGCAGTGTCCACTTGCCGGGTTGAGGCAACGGTCCAACGATTCGGGCTGGATCGAAACCTGCAATCGTTGCGTCAGCTGCGGAATTGCTCCAAACGAATTGCTTGGTGGTGGAGTTGGTACGGATCTCGATGAACGCGGCCTTGGGTGGCTCGTGAAGATCGGTCCGTAGCCAAACTTTCAGGGAGGCTTGTTCAGGAATCCACAAAGGCCTCAGTCCACCTGTTACGACTTGCTCCAGCCGATCCCCGAATTCTTGATGGAGCGAACGCTTGCCCATGGGAACTCCGCCTTCACTGTTCCACACGGTTTCATTGCGCGTTGTGTTACGAGTTCCAGCACCGGGATTGAATTGGTCGTCCAACCAGACCGAGGTCATAGGGGTGGACGTTACATTCGCAGCATTTCGTTCCAATTCATCATCGATGACTTCGCGCGCAGACGCAAGCTTGCGCAGGGTTTCCAACGCATCGGATTCTCGTTGGCGCGCCACATCCAAAGCTCGACGTTGTTCGTCCGAAGGTAGAGGTAAAAACGGGGAGGTGGTGTCCGTGTTTCCATCCATCGCAGGATCAGCTGCGTTATAGAAAAAAGCATACAGGGAGTAAAACTCTTTCGTGCTGATCGGATCGTACTTATGATCATGGCAAACCGCGCATCCGCCGGTAAGACCTAACCATGCCTGAACCGTGGTGCTGGTTCGGTCTACTGCGTAGCGGAATAAAAACTCGTCGTTGATGGCACCACCTTCGCTGGTGGTTACATTGCATCGATTAAAGCCCGTGGCTACCAGCTGCGACTGAGTTGGATTGGGAAGCAGGTCGCCCGCAAGCTGCTCGATGGTGAATTGATTAAAAGGTACATTGCGATTGAAAGCGTCGACGACCCAATCGCGAAACCCCCACGCCTTTCTTTCATTGTCCAAATGCAGACCATGCGTGTCGCCATATCGAGCCACGTCCAACCAATGCTTGGCCATCTCCTCGCCAAAATGCGGAGAAGCAAGATACTTCTCGATCAGTCGGTCGTAATGTTCGTTGGATGCGTCAGCCACAAAAGCTTCAACATCCGCAAGCTCAGGTGGCAGACCGGTCAGGGTGAATGCTAGACGCCTCACTTGAGTAACCGGGTCCGCGATGGGCTGGACCTCAAGACCTTTCGCCTGTTGCTCCTTAGAAAGAAATTGATCGATCGTTTCGGTGGGAGACGCGGGCGCAACAATGGGTTCGAAGGCCCAATGCTTTTCGAACGCAGCCCCTTGCTCCACCCATTGAGAAATCGTCTTCTTCTCTTCTTCGGTCAGCTGGCGATTGGAGCTTGGGGGTGGCATGACCAAGTCAGGGTCGGTCGATACGATGCGTTTCCAGATAAGACTGTCGGTTAAATTTCCAGGGGCGATAGCGGCTTTTCCCGAATCCCGAACTTGGAAAGCCCCTTCAGCGGTATCCAAGCGAAGGTCGGCCTCCCGGGTTTTCGCGTCGAAGCCGTGGCATCGATAGCAAGCACTCGACAAAATCGGGCGCACATCCTTGTTGAATCGAAGTGTTTGGGCCGAAGCCTGATTCAGCTCGTCCCCGATAACGCATTCCAGTTTCAGATTGGTGGAGAAAAGTAAGAAAAGCGAAAACAACGAAGTCGCTCTCATCAGGTCAAGGATCGCAGCTTGCTGGGCGGTTCGCTGGAAGTAGGATTTCATGGGAATATCGATCCGAGAGAAAGGGAGGGAGTCTTTTGCAGCGTTTCGGGCAGGAAATAGGGCCCCAAAGGGCGTTGGCTCCGGTATGGTGGATAACAGTTACCATCGAGGACGCAAACCGAAATCGTTGCCCTCCGTAATCTTAAAAAGTCGACCGGATTTATAGAACTATCATGCTCTCCTTTGTCCTTTGCTGCAAGCGGGACGAAGCTAGACAACAGGATACAATGTCCTCGCATTGTCTGACGCACACCCCGAAGATGGAATCACAGCACGCCGATATCATGACAAAACTGAAAAAGGACTGGATGTACCGTGTTTTCGCGCCGCTTCTGTTGCTGACAACGTGGTCCAACGTCTGGGCGCAACCCGTTGGACAATCAGTCGATTCCGATTCGGAAAAGTCACGTTCGGCCGATATCCAGATTGATTACAATGTGGTTTATGGGCAGCCTGACGAACCCATGCATCGAGCCGACATTCTCAAGCCGAGCACGCTAAAAGATGGCGAAAAACTACCCGCATTGTTGCTGATCCATGGCGGTGCTTGGACGCTGGGGGACAAACGCAATGACGCAAAGCATGCCAAGCGATTAGCTAGTCTTGGGTTTGTCGTGATGTCCATCAACTATCGTCTTGCGCCGAAACATCCGTTTCCTGCTCAGATCGATGATTGCAGGTTGGCACTGAAGTGGCTGCATGAACATGCGGATGAATTGCAAGTGGACTCATCGTCGATTGGCTCGTGGGGCTATTCGGCGGGTGGTCATTTAGCGGCACTGCTGGCGACAGACCCGAGCCCTGATGTTCCGCGTCTAAAGGCGTGCGTTGCAGGTGGCGCCCCATGCGACCTGACTTCGATTCCATTGGACAGCAATTTGCTAAAGCCGGTGTTCGGGGGACCTAGGCGAACCCTCCCCGAGAAATATGCCGATGCTTCTCCCATCACCCATGTGAGTCCCGACGACCCACCCATTTTTTTGTTTCACGGTAGCAAGGATTGGTTGGTACCCTCCCAATCGTCCATATCCATGAAAGAAGCTCTCCAACGCGAAGGTGTAGAATTTGAATACTTGGTAGTTCCCGACAAAGCACACTTGATGACTTTCATTGACCGAGAAGCCACAGAAAAGTCATACCAGTTTTTGATCGAGCGAATGCGGTAAGTGATCCCGACGGATCACAGTGCGTTAGTTATCTCCCAAGCAAGTCGAGGCACTGTCGCCGAAGTTGCTTCGACATCGCTTTTGCATTCGCGGCTTGTTCCATATCGCCATCTTCAAGCTGGGCGGAAG
>CAITIF010000942.1 GCA_903892365.1 uncultured Pirellula sp.
ACGCGAACGTTCTGGTATTTGAACGGATACGGGAAGAGACCGAGAAAAAGGCCTCGGTCCGAATGGCCATCCGCAATGGTTTCGATCGAGCTTGGACGACCATTTTTGACTCGAACTTAACGACGTTGATCACCGCTGTGGTTCTTTATTTCGTCGGTACCGAACAAATCAAGGGATTTGCGATCACTCTGATCATCGGTCTGGTAATTAGCTTGTTCACCGCTGTGTTCGTTACTCACAAGCTGTTCGAAGTTGCGGAACGCTGGAAGGTCGCTTATCTGGGAATGGCAGATTACGTCAATTCCGCCAAGCGATCTTTCTTCGGAGAAGGCGACATCAACTTTATGAGTTATCGCTATGTTGCATATTCTGTTTCGCTGGGATTGATCGTTCTGGGATTGGTCGCGACCGCTGTTCGAGGCCGTCAGGTTCTGGACATCGACTTCAACGGTGGTACTTCGGTGGTCTTTTCCTTGGACAAAGGCTTGGCTCCTGATCAGGTTCGGAGCATTGTCAACGGTGCCCTCGACAAGGATGCAGATGGCCTGCCTATTCAAACGTCTCTAACGACTATCGAAATTCGTGATTACGAAAAGAATAGCGTCTACAAGCTAGATGTATCGCTGAAGGATGTGAAGGAAGTCACATCGAGACTCGTTAAGGGGTTCTCCGGGGACGCACCCGCAAAGCTCGTAACCTTCGACTTGGAAGTGAAGCCGGTTGCACCCACGCAATCCAGTAATTCCCAAAAGGAAAATGGTGTGCGTTTGGTGGCGTTCCAAGGCGCAGAAGTGAAATCCGATGCAGAAGTGCAAGCAGCAAACACTCCTGCTGACGCAACTGCCACGCCAGCTGTTGCGACCGCTCCGCAAGAAGAGAAAATCATCAAGTCCAATCTCGAACTCCAGTTCAAGAACAGCAAGGGAGCAGGGACTGCGAAAGTCAATGCTTCCCAAGTGACGGAATCCTTGATCGAAGCGGCAGCCAAGTCCAACTTGACTTTGGTGGAATCCCAAGTCGAACTGTTGCCGATCGAAACAGAAAAGGAAAAGACTTCCGGTTGGGTCAAGGAATCAGGACTTGGTTTTTCCAACTGGTCCGTTGGTCTTCCTTTTGATTCCGCAACCTCTTTGCAAATTACCGATAACCTTCGCACTCAGTTGCAGTCCAAGCCAGTGTTCCAATCTGTAAGCAAGATCGAGTCGCGAGTTGCAGGCGAAATGCAACAACGAGCGATTGCTGGGCTTTTGCTGAGCTTGGTCTTTATCATTGCCTACATTTGGTTCCGGTTTCAAAGAATTGCCTATGGTATTGCAGCGGTGATTGCACTGGTTCACGACGTACTCATTACGCTGACATTCATTTCGATTAGCCATTGGCTGTTCCAGCCGTTGGGCTTCCTGCTGATCGAAGATTTCAAGATCTCGCTTACGATTATCGCAGGGTTCTTGACCATCATTGGTTATTCGCTGAACGATACGATCGTGGTGTTCGACCGCATCCGAGAAGTGAAGGGCAAGAGTCCGAATCTGTCCGAGAAAGCGATCAACACCAGCGTAACTCAAACGTTGAGCCGAACGTTGCTGACCTCGTCGACAACCATTGTTGCGATTTTGTTGATGTACATCTTCGGTGGAGAGGGAATTCACGGGTTCGCTTACTGCTTGCTTGTTGGTATTGTTGTGGGTACTTACAGTTCGATTTTCATCGCGTCCCCAATTTTGCTTTGGTTCGTGCAACGCGAACAAGCGGCCAAGCAAGCCGCAAAGGTAAATGGCTAGCCGACCTAGCGTCGACCATCTATCCGAGCCTTGAAAGCAAGTCAAAAACCCGGAAGCTCTCTTCCGGGTTTTTGCGTTAACAGCCTGCATTTTTCCATGAGTCAACCGTCGTGTGAACAGTTCTGCTGCAGTCGCTGCGATGGGGGCTCATACTGGTCTGAACTAGGTTTCTGGAGAGATTCTTGAAAGCTGGCGTTTTTCGGATGGCTGGACTCGTATACACTTAGAGTCAGTGGACAAGGGAATTTGTTTTTGGGCTGGCTCCTAGGAATCAATTCCACGGTACACTGATGAATGATCACGGTCTTGCGACTGTAGCTAAGAGCGCCACATTTTGCTTGAAGACTTTTCTGACAGAGGAATTCGATTATGCCGTCACCACTTCCGAATTTAGAAGTCATTCCTTCGTCCACTCCCAATGAGGTTCGCACGTCGTGCTGCCAATGGCTGCCGACGGGATGGGGTCTTCCAACGAGCCTAGGATTGTTCGCTGGTGTAGCGTTGACGGTGCTGGTTGGGGGCGCGTTCCTTGCGGGCCGTCATTCAGCAAGTTCTTCTCTGCCGAAAGAAGTCAGTGACGCCCAAGAGAACCTTTTCGGATTCTCTAACGGTCAACTTCCTCCGGAGATTCTGGCAGCGACGGCCAGCCACGGTGGCTCCAACATGGCGGTTTGTACCGGCCAAGTGGCCGAGAATGGCGAAGGCTTTTTCGCTTTGGATTTCATCACGGGTGAGCTCAAGGGTTGGGTCTTCAATCCAGTTCGAGGCAATGTCGGACTCTTCAACATCAACGTTCAACCTCAATTGGGGCCAGTGAGCAAGAACCCTGAATACCTCTTGGTGACAGGGGCAGCAGCTTCGGCGCAAATCGGAGGAAACTTGCGAACCGGTGGATCTTTGATTTATGTGGTAGACATGCGTTCTGGTTATTTCGCAGCTTATTCCGTTCCCTGGGATCGATCCATTGAGAATGGTAGCGGGAATCAATTGAATCCGTTCGTATTCGTTACGGGCGGACAGATCCGCGATTCGATGGCTGGAGGTGCGAAGAAGCCAGCAGGCGGACCGGCCGCAGCCCCAGGCGCAAAGAAGCCTAACGATCCTAACGCCGCTGGTAAACCTGCGGATCCTAACAACGCGAATGCTAACAATGCAAACGGGAATAACGCCAACCCGAACAATGCTGGCAACGCAAATCCAAATAACAACAATAACCGCCAGAAAAAGTAGTCGATGGCTATCAGCGAATGGGTCAGTGGACGAGTCTTCAAGTTTGTTCACGGCAACAACTTAGTTTACAACACGTGCTGGGAAGACCCGCGTTTGGATCGCCAAGCGTTGGAACTGACGTCTGACGATAATGTGTTGGTGATCACCTCGGCAGGCTGCAATGCCTTGGACTATTTGTTGGCGGGGGCTGGCAATGTGTATGCCGTGGACATGAATCCACGGCAAAATGCGTTATTGGAACTGAAGGCATCTGCGATCCGCAATTTGGATTACGAACGCTTTTTTCAAATGTTCGGCCAGGGCTATTTGCCAAATGCGGAATCGGTCTACGCAGCTCAGCTTCGTGGATCCCTTTCAGCGACCAGCCGCAAGTACTGGGATCGATGGATCCGATTTTTTGACAATCCCAAGAAGTCATTCTTCTTCCGTGGGACCTCGGGGGCCTTTGCCCGAATGATCGGGGTTTATATCAATCGCGTTGCGCGATGCCGCAAAGAAGTGCTGGAGATTATCGATGCACCTACTTTGGCAGACCAGCAAGAAATCTACGCGCGAACTCGTGATAAGATTTGGTCCAAGACTCTTAAGTTTGCGATGAATCGCGACACAACCCTCAGCATGCTGGGGGTTCCCAAAGCGCAGCGCAAGCAGATCGACGAACAGTATCCAGGCGGCATCGTGAAGTTCGTCGAGGATTCGATGGAGGCCGTCTTTGCAAAGATTCCAATCCAAGACAACTACTTCTGGCGAGTCTACATCACCGGAAGCTACACACCAACTTGCTGCCCCGAATACGTCAAGGCCTCTAATTTTGAGAAGCTCAAGAATGGTCTCCTGGATCGTCTTTCGGTGAATACCAACTCGGTGCAAGGTTTTCTTGAACAGAACGAAGTTTCCATATCGCGATTCATTTTGTTGGATCATATGGACTGGTTGAGTGACCATTATTTTCCATTGCTGGAATCGGAATGGCAGGCAATCTTGCTGAGGGCTGCTCCGAAGACACGAATCCTATGGCGATCCGGTGGATTGCGAACCGAATTCATCAACGATGTATCGGTCCAACGAAATGGAAAGATGGTAAAGCTGCCTGAACTGCTCAGCTACAACACCGATCTTGCCAAGAAGTTGCACCAATTGGATCGTGTGCATACCTATGGCAGTTTCTACATCGCCGATCTCGTTGGCTAAACGCCTTTCGGAGCCTCCCTGCAATGCATCTTCCTGTTGGCTTTCGTTTCGCCGGCGTAGTTAGCAAAATCAAATCTCGTCCCGGAGCAAGGGACGTTACGTTGATTGTATCTGATTCTGCGTGTGTTGCGGCTGGTGTTTACACCACCAACCAAATCGTCGCCGCACCCGTGGTGGTGTCCCGCAGCAGGACTCCTTCGAACACGATACGAGGCATCGTCGTCAATAGCGGAAACGCGAACGCGTGCACGGGCTCGCGAGGCCATCAGGACGCGGTCGAAATGACCAAGCTGGCGGCGGCCGCGATCGATCCGACCGGTAGTCTAACTGCGGATCAATTTGTCGTGATGAGCACTGGGGTGATCGGTCGATTCCTGCCGATGGACAAAGTGAAGGAGGGGATCCAAGCCGCTTCCCGAGAATTGGCTGCAACGGAACAAGGTTTTCTGAATGCATGCGATGGCATTTTGACGACCGATATCGCTCGCAAAACCGCGGAGCGTAAGTTCAAGCTGGGTGCGAATGACACTCATATTGTGGGCATGTGCAAAGGGGCCGGCATGATCGGTCCCAAGATGGCAACCATGCTCGCCATCATCATCACGGACGCTCCCCTTGATCCTGCACAAGCTCAACGGATTCTTCAAGCGGCAGCCAACAAGTCCTTCAATTGCATCAGCGTCGAAGGGCATATGAGCACCAACGATTCGTTGGTCATGCTTGCAGCCCAACCCACCGCCAGCAAGCCTGCCCTGGACGGGAAAGCGGAACTTGATTTTGCAAAGCAACTAGAAGAACTGGCTATCGAACTGGCCAAGAAGATCCCTGATGACGGTGAAGGTGCGACGCATTTGCTGGAGATCCGGATTGCGGGTGCCAACACCGATGCGGACGCTGATGCGGTGGCAAGAAGCGTTGCCCTTAGCAACTTAGTGAAAACCGCGATTACTGGCGGCGACCCCAACTGGGGCCGAATCGTGTCGGCAGCTGGTTACGCTGGAGTACCGATACGACCTGAATTTACAGCCTTGAAGATCAACGGTATCCCTCTCTTCGACAGGGGTGAACCATTGCCGTTCGATGCAACCACGGTGAGCAGCTCGATCAAAGGAGCAAAGCTGACCGAGATCGATCTTCAAGTTGGAATGGGACCAGGAAAGGCAACACACTGGACCACAGATTTGAATACGGAATACGTCCGCTTCAATTCCGAGTACACGACTTAGATTCACCTGGTCCGAGTGGTTTTTTGGCAAACTCCCGCTGTCGCTGGGTGACAAGCAAATCGGCTCACGTTTTTCATATCAATGTGTCGTTGGGAAACAGCCTTGCCATTTCGCAGCAAAACGTCTCGATTACGAGCACGAGCACCATTTCATTGAGCACGAGCACGACGGAAGCTAAATAGATGTGGGTGTTGACGATGTTATCGTCGTTCGGCAAACAGTTTGGTTTACTCGAAGACTGATGCCGATGTGCTTAGTCCATCGGAAGCGGGAGATATGCAGCTGCCGCCCCCGCGATGACTAAACTTCTTTGGTGATGGTTCCCAAGTAGAACGGTTGTTGAGCAACAAGCTCGGTGCCATCGTTAAGGTAGAAACGAACTCGAACACACCACGAGATCTTCAAGAGCCTCCCTTCGTAAGAAAGGGGCGAATCAGGAAGAGGAACGACCACGCGTTGCGGAACGGTCCAATCCGTTGCCGACAAGGCGTTTCCGGTGAGGCGTTGGAACGAATGCACGCCGAGATCTTCTGTTCCTTTGCCTTCGGTAAGCCAAACTACGGAAGCTTCGATGGCAGAGATCATGCTCTGGTTGATATTGGAGACTCGATATTCAAATTCGAGCGATTCCCGAGGCATATAAGTTGGCTGTAAACCAATCAGTCGTATCATGACGGTTGCTTGAGCTGACTGGTTCGAGCGAGTGGGTAGACCACTACGGGGAAATTTCGGCAGTACGATGGCCATCGATTTGCCTCTCCTTCGACGATAATCTTCCAATGAATGGCGTTATGAAGACTTTGAAATGAATGCATTGCGTCCGCCGGAATCGAGATCTCACATTCCAGTTCCAGAGGTCGTCCCCAATCGATTCGAAACCGCCCTTGGTCGAGAATGATTTGTTGACGAACGATCTGATGTTCGGTGCGGATATCGGTCCCGAAATGATAAGTGCTTTCCTCCTCGCAGACCAGTCGAATTGATAGTTTCTTAATAACGAGACGTCCGTACTGGACCAGCAGCAGCTTGTATTTTTGGCCTGGGATCAACGGTAGATCTTCGATTTCAAGTGTGGTTGACCCGATTCCAATCGCCTGAATGTAGGATTTCAGGAACAATTGCCCAGACCTCAATCCGATATAAATCCCAGGGATTAGCAACGCGAACAAGCGGTATTGGATGTCTCCCTTGAGAACTCCACCAATTGCGAAAACGCAAAAGACGGCCATCATGGCGTTCCAGAACATTGCGAAAAGGCCGTAGGCAACCAAGGCTCCCGTCCCTTTCCATTCGCATGGAAGACGAAACGCCAGTTTTGCACCTGGGCTGTCGGTGAACGGGGTTAGAGGCGGAACCGAAGGGGGCAAGATGGACTTGTTGCCGAGTTGTTTCGGGCGAGGAACAATGCCGCGCTGTGAGATAATTTCCCGATGTTCATCGCTGGTGGCTACCTTCAGAACTCGGTACCAAAACCCGACCGCTCCCAGCACGATGCAAGCTGCTGAAACCGTCGTCAACAACCAAAACCCGTACCCGATGCGAACGACCTGAGTGCTGGGGGACAAGAACTGCCAAGCGACGATCGTCGTAAAACAAACTACCCCGACCAAAAAGAACGAGGCAAAAAAAAGGGCTTCCCCCAAAGAGCCAACAAACCACCAGCCGGACATACGTCCGCCTCGTTTTTTTCCCCATAGTCTTAGTAGTCGCCTCATGGTGTGCAGTGTATTCCCTGATGGGCACTGGGTGAAGGGTCACCGGTCACAAGAATCAAAATCGTTACAACCGTTTTTTTCAACACCTTGGTCAGGTTCGCTCATGGAATTGCAGGCTGCGGTCCGTTTCGGAATCACCATGGGTTCCTTATTTCTTGAGCTATCTTGTTCCGTCAACACTTTCTGGACGTTCGTCCTGACGGGTTGTTTCTTGCAAGTTTTCGACTCCCATCCTGCGCGGGGTGGATTTCGCAAGATCGTATGCCTCCTTACTTTAGCTAACCAATTCCATGACCGATCTGATTGCTGCCATACTGCAAGGCATTGTCGAAGGACTGACGGAGTTTCTGCCGGTGAGTTCGACGGCACATATTGTGATGGTTCAAGAATTGTTGGGGCTAAATCGGTCCGACAGTTTTTGGAAAATGTTTGCGGTCTTTATTCAGCTAGGCGCGATCCTTGCCGTAGTTGCCTTTTTCTGGAAACGGTTGACCTCCTTCGCATCCTCCTTCGCAACATCCCTCCAAGCCGGCGAGGGAAGTTCCTCCAGTTCCAAAGGTTCACTTTGGTTGCGTCACCCGCTATCGTTGGTCATGATCAGTTTCACGGTCACAGCCATACCTTGCTTTTTGATCGATAAGCTGATCGGCGAGAATCTGGAACAACTGTGGATGATTGGGGTCGCTTTAGTCGTCGGTGGTATCGTCATGTACGTTGTGGATTGGTTTTTCAGTCCGCGTGCTACGACAGAAAAGCTGGAGCAAATCAATCTGAAGCAAGCCATCGCGATTGGCTTGGCGCAGATTCTGGCCGCTGCGTTCCCAGGAACGAGCCGATCGATGGCAACGATTGCGGGGGGGCAGGTCATGGGCTTGTCGCGAAGCGCCGCTTTGGAATTCAGTTTCTTTCTGTCGATTCCCGTCATGTTTGCGGCTGCTGGATTTAAGTTGACGCAGCATCTTGTCAAGGAATCCTTCCCGACTTTAGAACAATGGACTGCACTGGGGGCTGGCTTCATCACCAGCTTCGTCGTTGCGTTTGCAGTGATTGCATGGTTCATGGGTTGGGTGCGCAAACATGGATTCGCTCCGTTTGCCGTTTACCGAATCATCGTGGGCACCGCGCTGATCTACTGGTCCTGTGTGTACGGCTGGCGGATAGAACCGCCCGCTTGAGGACGGGAAGCATTCACTGGTAACCCACGTTCTGTATCCGATTCAGAAGGGTTGTAGGTTGCTTCGCTGAGCTGGACTCCTGCTTGCGTCGTCGGGATGATCATTTCTGCACTCATTTCCGCGATCAATGCCTGAACTTGCCCCCGAGTTTCAAGATGGATGCGAATACCGCCGGGCTTGGTCACGAACCGAACAAGTTCAAATCGTCGCCATTCGTACTGGGAAGGATCGTTCGCCGATACCAATTGGCCAAGCGATTCGCCTCCAGCGCTGTCGCAAATCAGCAATCCGCTTTGCGATTCCCCTTTGCCTGATTCGATTCGAACAACACCTTGTACGAAAACCATTGAACCCATGGGAACATTCAAGGTTGGCGAGGTGACTCGCATGGCAGCCCCCGCATATCCGCTTGGAATGGGTTGGTTCTGAATCGGCTTGGCGGTCAGCATCAGGGTTGGTTTTCCTCCGGGGCCAAGATTACCCACCACGCAATCGCTGGCAACGGTATCGGTCAATCGCCTATCTACATGCCAACCCGCAGAATAAAATTGATCCGTATTGCTAAAAGGAAAGCCCGGTATTGGAATCGTCTGCCAAGATCTGCCGTCCAGTAACTTGGTGAATTCGTAATGCAAGGGCAACGACAATGGGGACGCCACTAGAGGACTGCTTTGGACCGAACTGAACTGAGCGACCCCTTCTTCCCATGCCATTCTTACGACGCTTTGAGCAACCAAGGTCGCTTGGTCTGCGGATCGAATCGAGGCCGGTAAATTCGCACGAGCAAGATACTGAATCGATTCTCGATGCAGCGACTGAGCTCTTCGTATGGTTTCCCATCGAGCATCATTGGGAGGCACTTGCTGAGCCACCAGCGTTTTTTGTGCAAGTTCCAAAACCTGTTCCAAAACTTTATGGCGGGAGTCCACCAAGGAAGGGGACAGGCTTACTAACTGCTCCCTCAAATAGGCGACTGGCTTCGGGTCGACAACGCTTACGATCTGTTCCACTAAAGCGGGACGTTGGATAGTTAAGACAAGACCGTTGGGAGTTTCTCGCGGATTAAGTGGTTCCAGCTCACCATTCGTGATTCGAAAAATGCTGCGAGTTTGCCCCGAGTTAGGAAGCGTGATTTGAATCCGTTCGGCGGCGGGTGCAACACTACATATTTGGTCTAAGCGGCCTGAAGCCAGAATCAACGCCAATTGACTGTTCGGCGTGTCGATGACTGCCCCCGTATGGTCGGCCGAATCAACTGCAATCGGACGCCATGCTGATTGGCTAGCTCGGATCCACGGGACCAGCAATTCGATCTCTCGGTTGATGCCTGAGTACCCCTGACTACGAGCGATCGACGTAACATCCCCCACATCCAAAGGGCCACCTGAACGGAAAACCCAACCGCGCGTCCCTTGCATCATGCTGCGATACAATTGCATTCGAACTTGAAGAAGATCGTAATTGGCGGTATCCGCCGTCTCGTTTCCAATCGAACGAAAGGCCATTTCCTTTTGAGCCACCCAATCGGTCGGCATCTGAGTAACGATCGAAGTCAAAGGCATCGATCGACTGGCCATTGGACGCAGGTCTTGTTGCATAATCAAGCTTGCTTCCCGCGACGATTGCACTCGTGTGGGAAGAGTTAACGGTACTGCTAGCCAATCGGTTAACCGGCTGTACGAACCGTACATCTCCATCGCCTCGCCAATCATGGGCCTCGCTAACGATTGTGGGAAGCGTGTCACGCGCGCGACTCGAGCGCGTGTTTGCTCTAGGTGCGATTGGTCTAACGCCATGCCCAACAGCC
>CAITIF010000943.1 GCA_903892365.1 uncultured Pirellula sp.
AGTCAGTCTCGTGACCTCGTTAAGTGGAGCTTCGTAATCCAATGACCGAAAGCACTCGCGCCGGAACTGAGGTTTCTTGGGCTGACCCTATGGACAATGGTATAGGCTTGTTCTCTGGAATGGGCCGAAATGGAGCCGCATGGCGCGGCAGCTCTTTGCTTCAGCCGAGCTCATTACCCCTCAAGCAGGCTGAACTGTTGGAGGTTTTGGCTCTGGCGACACACGAGAAACTTGACACAGGAGCTGTTGTTTCTCAGTTTTCCAAGGAACATACCGGCGTTTATCGACGTACCTTGCGGCGACTCGCGAAACGATTGGGGGGCGAAGGAACTTTGTATTCCGCGTTGGAGCAAACGCCCGACGCTCTGAATGACGATGATGTTTTGGCCATCCGATGTGGAAGCAATTTAGGCATGTTGCCAAGTACCTTCGATAGCCTTTTGCGCTCCCAACGCGAAGGCAAAGATCAATGGATTCAGAAAGGTTCGAACCGAACCTATTACGTGGTTCTGTCCATGGCGATTGCCATGCTAGTTTTGATGCTGGGTACTTTTATTGCTCCAACGATGGCAAAGTTGCGTTCGGAGCTGGAAGTGCCAACAACATCTGCCTTCTATTGGTTTCGAGTGGCATTTCAGTGGTTTTTCGATTATTTCACTTGGGTTGTGATCGGTAGCGTGGTTGCCGGTTTCTTGTTGAGGTCTTCGTTCTTGCGACGCTTCGTTCGCAAAAGAGTCTCTTCGTGGACGTCCTTGTTTCAAAGCCGAGCCAAGTCGTCTGGTGTTTTGCGAGTTTTGGCGATAGCCTCCGTTTCAGACCGACCCATCTCCAGCGCCACGTCGACGCTTGCCAAATACCATTACGATCGTGCGACTCGGCAAAGATTGCTTCTCGCCAGGAACGAAATGGAACAAGGGGAGAACGAGTGGACGAGCTTGGTGAAGGCGAAAGTGCTCACCGAATCCGAAGCGGAACTGCTGCGTTTGGTTCCGAATCCAAAGTCGCTCGCGTGGACTCTGGAACAACTTGCTACCAACCGAGAAGTTATTAGTCACAATCGAAAAGTTTTCTTACATGCGTTCGTTCACCCTATCGTGATGATCGTGTTCGGGCTGATCGTTTTGTGGGTGTGCGTCGCGTTCTTTAGCATTATCCCTTCCACGATCAAGAGCTTATCATCGTGATGAACACTTACCGTAGGCAATGGTCTCGTCGGTCGAAACGCAAAGGAGTATCCGTGGCGGAAATCCTGGTTTCAGCCGTTCTGCTGGTCGCGGTGATCAGTTTGACTGGAGGTCTCTTAGGGCGGATCCAGCGTATCGAAAAAGGGACTCAGCAGTATCAAGCTGCCGTGGATGAATTGACGAATCAATTGGAGAGGATTGTGATGCTCGATCCGAAAGAAAGGAAAGAAGCGATTCAGAAGATCGCGGTTTCTCCCGGATTGGAAAACATCCTGGGCAGCGCGGTGTTCACGCTGCAGGAGCAGAACGATGCGGATGGAAATCGAATCACGCTTTCTATCAAGTGGGATCGATCTGGGCCGTCCGAGCCTGTGTCTTTGACCGCTTGGATTAGCGATCCCACGCTGAGGGGGACCACAGAATGAGACGACGATCTGGAACCGTCCTGATGGAAACCATCATCTGCATGGGGATTGGAAGCGTGCTGATGTTGCTGGCTGTGAAGTTGCTGCATCAATCATTCCAGCACTCGCGCCAAACCAAGAGCCGATTCGACGTCGCAATCGCTCAAAACCGATTGGCACGTCAGTTTCGAACTGATGCTTGGTCTGCTATGGAAGCTCAGGCGAACGCCGAGCAAGTTATATTTCGCTTACGCAATTCAGCAACGATTTCCTACAAAAACATCAACGGTTTTGTGCAACGCGAAACCCAGCGAGCGGCAGCGCCGGCTAGTTTCGAAAGGTACTCGCTTGCAACTGGAACAGAAGCCAAATTCGAATTCGATCCTTCAAGTCACTGCGCGACGCTGAGCATTCAATCCAAGGTGGATGAAAAAGACATTTCAGAACTCGCTTCAGAACACTCGGCCGCGGGGGCAAAGTTTGTGGTTTCATCGCGAGTCCATCGAGGCGGTTGGGACACCAAGCCGGAAGTGGCACCTGACTTGGCTCTTCCAGGAAAGGAGCAACCATGATGCGGCATTCAATCTCCTCGGTCTCTACAAGACGATTACCGACGCGACGACTGACTGCACGACGATTGTCGACGCGACGTGGTGCAGTACTCATTTGCGTTCTAGGGTGCATTGCGACCATCCTGGTGGTGGGAGCAATGGCAGCCCAGTTTGCATTGCGAGCTCGAATCGAAGCGCGAACACAAAGATCCTGGCTGCAAGCCCAACTGTTCGCGGAAGCTGGAGTCATAAGGGCCGTTGACCAACTAAGGTCGAATAGCGAATACAAGGGCGAGGCCTGGACACCTGACTTTCAAGGAACCTCTCAATTCGAATCAGCATCGATCGCGATCGAAGTTCGAAGTGAGCCGGATGGGGAGCAAAGCCTCGAAACGAATCAAAAGTTTGACATCCAG
>CAITIF010000944.1 GCA_903892365.1 uncultured Pirellula sp.
ATCTCCCGGTTCCCCTTCCCAATAGATTGCAACCTTCTCGCCAAGCCCGTTGTTCACGTGCACATCGAGGCAATTGTACGACACGTTGGTCTGGCCACCGACAAACCATTTCGCAAACGGCTCGTTCCATTCCAAAGTGGTTTCAAAAGGTTTGAACCAATGGAGATGTTCTCTGGCTTCCTTGGCCCAAAATCCCTCGACGTCTTGGATCGAAGTGTCGTAGATCGCTTGATACTGTGCCATCGAGCCAATCGATGATTGCTGCGAAAAAGATGGACTAGGCGGAAAAATTCTCGTTTCATTGAGAACATTCGAGATTTTGCCGGAGGGAGAATCAGACATTCAAAGACTCACAAAGAGAGCGACATGCACCGAAAAACAGGTTTCTGTGGAAGATTCTGAGCCACTGTGTCAAGAATGTCAATTCGGGCCTCCCTTTGCCGCAAACGGCAAATCCTGAATTACACTTACGTTGTTCCTCTTTCTGCGGCTTTTACGAAACCCGTAACTTTTTCGCATGGCAGTTTTCCAGTGTTCTGCAAGGACAACCAGCCCATAGCGAAGAGGTTGCTTTTTTAAGATTGGCAAATGAAAAAACGAAAAATGCTTTGCGGGAACTTGGGGCTGGTTTGCCTCCTGTTCGGAGCCACGCTCGCTCAAGCCCAGCAATCCTCCAGCACATTGCCTGAGGTTGGGATTCAGTCTCATCCAAATACCTTGATCGCAATCCAGCATGCGACCATTGTTACGGAACCCGGCAGAGTGATCGAAGATGGGACCATCGTCATGCGCGATGGAAAAATCGTTGAAGTCGGTTCCAAGCTAACGCCACCCGCCGGAGCGGATTTGATCGACCTTACCGGTAAAACCATTTATTCCGGGTTGGTGGATGCAGGTTTGGAGACCGAACTACCGGTCATGGAACTCAATCGAGGTGCAAACCACTGGAATCCAGAAGTGACTCCGAATCGGAGCGTCGCGGATTCGATCGTGCAAGATGATGCAAAGATGACCAAACTTCGGAAGGCTGGCATCACGACCGTGTTGTTGGCACCGCGGGATGGGATCATCAAAGGCAAAAGTGCCGTTGTCTTGACCGGAAACTCGCCCGTTCCGAAATCACTACTGCGACGCGATGTCGGCATGCATGTGCGTCTTACCGTGACGCGTGGCCGTGGTCGCGACAGCTATCCGGGCAGCCCCATGGGAGCGGTTGCTCTAGCGCGACAGACCTTCCTGGATGCACAATGGTATTCTCAAGCCTGGCAAGCCTATCGCACTCAGTCTGGTCTTGAAAAACCAGATGCCAACTTAGCCTTTGACGCGATGAACGATCATTTGATGGCCGGCAAATGGGTCATGTTTGACGCTCTGAACGAACAGTACGCGCTACGTGCCGACGACTTTGGCCGCGAATTCGGGCTGAACGTCGTACTCAAAGGCTCGGGACAAGAGTACCAACTGCTCAACAAAATTGCCAAGCTAAACCGAGTCATTATCGTTCCCGTCAACTTCCCTAAGCCACCGGATGTCTCCAACGCGGAAGCTGTGCTTGACGCAGAACTGGAAGAACTCACTCACTGGGAACTTGCTCCTGAAAATCCATCGCGACTGGTGGGTTCAGGAGTGAAAATCGCATTGACTTCGAGCGGCCTGAACGATCCAAGCGAGTTTATTCCTCAGATTCGAAAAGCCATCAAGCGTGGACTCGATAAAGACAAAGCCTTGGAAGCAGTCACGACCGGTCCTGCAAAACTTCTTGGGATCGAAGATGAATGCGGAGTCATCAAGTCAGGCGCTTGGGCTAACCTTCTTGTTTGTAGCGGCGATCTTTGGGACGACAAGTCCAAGATCGAAGAAGTCTGGGTGCAAGGCGAACGTCCATCGTCCGCATCGAAGGTCACCAATAAAGTAGACGGTGTTTGGAAGATGACCCTGACTTCACCAAGCGGTGCAGAGTCGGCTCTTCCTGCTGAACTGTTCCTGTCCCTTTCGGATTCGGAAAAGAAGCTCGGCGGTAGCTTGGCTCTAACGAAAAAGAATCCAGCCAAATCAGACGAGACACCAAAGGCTAAGCCAGAGGGCCCAGCACCTGTGGTCCCCCCTACTCCCGAAACCGCAGCCGCCTCGATTGCCCCCGACTCCCCTGCAGTTCCTGCTACTCCTGGAGTGCCTGCGGTTCCCGCAACAGACGATGCAAAAGTCGCTTCCGCCAGTTCGCCTGCCCCTGAGACTTCAGAAAAGCCTGCGAGCTCAGAAAAGCCAGAGAACTCGGAAAAGACTGCGAAGGCGAAAGAGGATAAAGGCAGCACCAAACTCAAGAACCCGAAGTGGGAAGATCGAACCATCGCTGCAACATTCGATGCGGGTAAGGTGCTGGA
>CAITIF010000945.1 GCA_903892365.1 uncultured Pirellula sp.
ACTGCGAGGAGATTTTCACGATTGAGCGTTACGTTCCGGTCAAGCCTGTGGATGCTGTGCCCAAGCCAGTGCCGAACCTGAAGAATTTGAAAACAAAGCCTGCAACGCCCGCCGTTCCAATCTCGCCTACCAAGAGCCCAAAGTCCAAAACCTTTCAAGATCTGCGTTCCACGCTGCCCAAGTCGCAGGAAGCTCGTACAGAGCAATCGGCGAGTTTTCACCAAGATGGTTTTGCGAACTTAGGAGATTTTTTGCCGCCAACCCAAGCGAGTCACTCGGTACCGTCAAACACTTGGGTCGAGCAAAACGAGTCTACGCCAAGTTATATGCCCCCACCATCGCTGGCGAAGCAACGCCCTCGTAAGAAGAAAGGTAGCGGATCGACGATCAAGCTGGTCCTTTCGATCCTTGGGGCGGTTATGGGCGTGTGCGTGCTTCTGTGTTGCGGAGGTGGAGGAGCATTTTATTTCTATGTAACCAGCGAGAAAACGATATCGGCAGGTGGCTATTCGGCGGATGCGCCAGGTATGCCGTTTGAACCGACGATACGCGATGCCACCGTTTCGGGGAAGGCGATCTCAAATCCTCGCACAAGATCGGAGTTCATGATCGCCACGGTAAGCTCGGCGGTCGGGCGCGATGCCAGCGTCGACAACTACGTAGCCTATTTAAAATCGACAGGAATGGCTTCGGATCAGGATGTCAGCTCCTCGGAGCGAGCTGGCTTGCGAGGGTTCCGATTGAAGACGCGCAGAACGGCTAGCATGCCCCCTAGTATCACAGAGATCTTTGATGTGAATGGGAAAATACTGATGATGGTCTACGTAAATGGTGCGGTCGGGGCTAAGCTGAAGGGTTTAAGAACCACGCTTACCGAATCTCAGGCAGAAGCGATCGATGTTCCGGAGCAATTCTTTCAGTCGCTTCGTGTTTCGCCTTGAGCAATCGCTTATACTAACGGTCTTTCGCAAAGCTTGGTTTGGATATTGTTTATGAAAGCCGATATTCATGCATTTGCTTTCAAGCATCGGCTTGCGAGAACAAGTACTTAAACTCATTGAGAATTGAAGGCGGAATGATCGCGGCGTGCCAATTGACCAAGCAATTCCAGGTCCGAGGGACTCCGTTGGTTGCCGTCAATTCGTTAAGTTTTCATGTGGGTAGCGGCGAAGTGTATGGGCTTCTGGGGCCCAACGGCGCAGGAAAAACGACCACGATTCGAATGATTATGGGGTTGTTGGAACCAGATTCCGGGCATGTGGAAATCAACGGTGTTCGGTCCGATCGCGGGAGCTCCGAAATTCGGCGGCAGCTGGGCCTGATTTCGACCAACGATGGCGTCTATCCGTGGCTTACGGTTCGGGAAATGTTACTGTATTTCGCGGATCTGTACGCGGTCGATATGGAGATCGCAACGGAGCGATTGAAGGAGCTTGCCTTGTTGCTGGATATCGGACGATTTCTTGATCAACGTTGCAGCACGCTCAGTACGGGCCAAAAGCAACGGGTCACTCTTGCCCGTGGGTTGATGCACGATCCTCCCGTGATGTTGCTCGACGAGCCTACACGGGGATTGGATGTGGTTGGTAGCCAGACGGTATTTCGAGTTATTGATTTGCTTCGGCAGCGGGGCAAGTCCGTTCTGTTGTCGACCCATCGATTGGATGAAGCGGAACGAGTCTGCGATCGATTTGGGCTTTTGCATCGAGGCAATATGCAGTTTGAAGGGTCGCTTCACGACTTGCAGCAGAAAACAGGTAAGCAACATTTGGTCGACATCTTTATCGGCCTGCTCAGTGATTCAGACTCCATTCCCCCGGTATCTCAAACGCTATGAAAGAATACTTAGGCAATGGTCGGTTATGGCGATTGTGCCAAAAAGAGCTTCGCGAAAGCTTAAGAGATCGTCGCACGATTGTAACGCTTGTCTTGATGCCTATTCTGGTTTATCCACTGCTGAGCATGGCTCTGCAACGGTTGTTGATTGGGAGCATCTCCAAATCTTCGTCCGAGACAGCCTACATCGTCGCCGCGGCAGACCAAGAGACTGGATATCAAATTCAAGATGCATTGATACGAGCGCGGCAACTTAGCCAATCCGGAACTCAATCGCCGATCCGAATTTTGCGTACTGGCCAGAACCAAGAGGTTCCGCAAGGTCCATCGGGAGAATCTCCCGAACCGGACGATAACGAAGTTGCATCGGAAATTGACCCTGATCCATTGATTGCAATTGCACCCAATCGAATTGGGTTTCGTCTTCGAGTGATTGAAAATCTGACGCCTCGTGATGTATTGCAAAATTCAGAAGTCGACCTGGCTGTCTCGCGAATTACATCCGCCCGCGTTCCGCTCGAACAAGGGGAGGCGTTTTCGCTAGACATTCAGGTCGAGTTTCGAGAGGGGGATTCGCGAAGTGAGGCAGCAATGTCCGAGTTCCGGCGGGCCATGCAGGTCGTGAACGATTCCCAATTCGAAGCGATTCGTAAACGCGTTGACGCTCGTTTGCCATCGGTCATCACGATGCGAGGAACAGGTATCGGTTCCGTAGTGGCGGACATGTCGACGTCGATTGCCGGAGTCATCCCGCTGGTTCTTATTTTAATGACGATTACCGGGGCCGTTTATCCAGCCATTGATTTGACGGCCGGAGAACGCGAACGCGGCACGATGGAAGCATTGATTGCCACACCAGCACCTCGATTTGCATTGCTTCTAAGCAAGTATGTGGCTGTAGTCTGCGTCGCGATTTTAACCGCGTTGGCAAATCTGTTTGCGACTTGGATGACTCTTTCGTTTGGCGGATTGGGGCAGGCATTGCTCGGGAAACAAGGATTTTCCATTTGGATGCTTGTTCAGATTTTGCCCTTGTTGGTGATCTTTGCGTCCTTCTTTAGCGCCATACTTCTGGCTTTATGTTCGTTTGCCAGAAGTTTTAAAGAAGCCCAGGCCTACTTGATTCCCGTGATGCTTTTGTCGCTTGGGCCGGGGCTGATTACCTTGATGCCGAACGTTGAATTCACGTCACTGTTAGGGGTGGTTCCCTTGGTCAACATTTTACTTCTGTCGCGTGACATAATGCTGGGGCAATCGGAATTGGTACCTGCGTTTGCAGCCGTTTTCTCAACCATCATTTACGCTTGTGCGACATTGGTCATTGCATCGCGATTGTTCGGTGCAGAGGCCGCGACAGCGGGTTCCCAAGAAACATGGTCCGAGCTATTAGGGCGACCGAAACGGCTACGATCTAGTCCAACCATCGGGGAACTAGCGATTTACCTTGCCATCTTGTTTCCGGTTTTCTTCATTGCTTCCAATGTGGGAGGAATGTTCAACTTGAAGGGGACTCAGGCGATGTTCTTCAATGCGATCTTGCTTTTTGTATTGTTTCTCGCCATGCCGTTCATTTTCTCGCTGTATCGCAGGCTCGATTGGAAATCCACTTTCTTGCTCCACTTTTTCACACCTGTCCGATCGACCGCGAATCCCTCTTCGGACTCATCATCACTCACAGCCAAGTTGTACGTTTCCAGATCTCTCGCCTCCAAAGGGTTGAGTGCCTTGAGTTGGGTACTTTCCATTGTTTTGCTTGGTTGCGGGATGTGGATGGTTGCGTTTGAGGCGTATCTGCTTTTTGAGAGTTGGAGTTTAGCGTCGCAATTAACGGAAGAGGATCGAGTGAAGCTGAAAGCAACCTTTTTGGAGATCCCGTTTTGGGTGGTTCTTCTGACCGGAGCGGTTGCCCCAGCCGTTGCCGAAGAGTTTTTCTTTCGTGGCTTTGCTCTATCGGCTTTTCGAACGAAACTATCCCCGGAACGCAGTGTTTTGTACTCCGCCATCCTGTTTGGCGTGTTTCACATTATTGCGGGAAGCGTATTGTCGCTCGAAAAATTGGCTCCGACGATTATCCT
Organism: uncultured Pirellula sp.; assembly: GCA_903892365.1. Classification (GTDB taxonomy): domain Bacteria; phylum Planctomycetota; class Planctomycetia; order Pirellulales; family Pirellulaceae; genus JBKCUI01. Next base: position 3,912 of record CAITIF010000945.1, read on the forward strand.
GGGAGTGGCGTTGGGAACACTCGCGGTTCGAACCGGTTGCCTTTGGCCCGGAATTTTGCTTCATATGATGCATAACGCTCTTGTGTTCAGCATGACTCGGATCAGCGAATCCGAACTCGAAAAGTGGCTTGGTGCAGACAGCAAGCATCTTCCGATCAGTTGGATGTTGGGTGGTGTTTTCGCGATAGGTTTGGGGTTTGTAGTTTTATTTTTGGCAACTCGGCAAGAACGGTTCAATGAAAACTCTCATTAAGGTATTGGTTGCATTTGGGATCCTGGCGGGATTAGGCTATGCGGCTTATGGCCCCGTCCAGCGCTATTTCGAGGAAGCCAGCCGACCCAAATGGCGAACGCAAAGCGTGGTTTTTGGCGAGATTGTTCAGGCTGTCAATTCGACAGGGAAAGTCGAACCGGTCAAGCGTGTCAGCGTCGGCGCGTCGGTGAGTGGTCCGATTAGCCAACTGTTTGTTGATTACAACAGTAAGGTCACGGAGGGGCAATTGATGGCTCGGATCGACCCAAGGCTTTACGATTCAAGCGTTTCACGCGACAAAGCGGTCTTTCGAACTCGCGAAGCCGAGGTCGCTCGCGCGGACGCCATGCTTCTTCAAGCTCTTGCTGACGAGCGACGAGGTAGCCAGCTTCAAAAAAACCAGCAGGACTTAATCTCTGAAGCCGAATTAGACCAATTCAAGTTTATGCGAATGACGCGTGAAGCAGAACTGCTGGTTGCCAAAACAAACGTCGAACAAGCAAAGGCGCAATTAGAAAATTCCGAAGCCAACCTTGCGTTCACCGAGATTTTGGCTCCTTGCGATGGAGTCGTCATCGAACGAAAAATCGATATTGGACAAACTCTTGCTGCTCAATTTCAGACGCCCGAAATGTTTGTCGTTGCGCCGGATATGGAGAGCCGAATGCACATTTATGCCTCCGTCGATGAAGCCGATATCGGGCTGATATCTAAGGCTCAAACTGATGGCCAAGTTGTTCGCTTCACGGTGGATGCTTATCCCGACGAATTGTTCGACCAAGGCAAAATCGTTCAGGTGCGTTTGAGCAGCACAGAAGAGCAGAATGTGATCACTTACCCCGTTATCGTAGAAACTCCTAACACAGATCAGAAACTGCTACCTGGGATGACCGCAAGCTTGTCGTTTCAAATTAACAAGAGAGAAGGAGTCTTGAAAGTTCCCAACTCCGCATTGCGATTTTATCCGCCCAAAGAACGTGTCCATCCTGACGATCGATACATTTTGGACGGGGTCGAAGACCAAAAACAAGCTGTAGCCGATACCGCTCGCATGATGTCTGCCGACGAAAAATCAGAAGCGAGCAAAGCCAAGAACGATCGATTCGTCTGGGTGTCCGACGGAAAATTTCTACGAGCCAAGAAAGTGCGGTCGGGTGTCTCGGACAATCGCTACACGGAACTTGTTCAAGGAGATTTGAGCGATGGTGAAGAGTTAGTTGTTGGAGAAAAACCAAAGCAATAACCGTAGCCAGCTCTTACTGAACGGAAGAAATTGCAACGTCGACTTGCAGTTGAATGCGGTGGGAAGCGATTTCTACATCGTTTGGGTCAATCGCGATCCAAACTGGGACGGCTCGAAAATCAGAGCGAGCCATCGGGTTGGGGGAGCGCATTTGAACCGATCCAACCACACGGTCAATGCGCGTGACGGTTCCAGCCAGTGGGCGTTGAACTGCGGGCGATCTCAATTCTACTTTGTTTCCGACTGCAATTTTGCCGACGTCGGATTCATGGACTTCCGCCATGCATACCATTTGGCTGAGGTCGGCTACTTCTGCGAGCGGGAGTTGGCCGACACGTTCCCCAATTTCTGCGTTGACGGTAATCACAAATCCGTCCAAGGGGGACAGAAGCTTCGATTGCTCAACCTGCTCCCTTAAAATCTCGATTTGTTTTTCAAGACTGGCAATCGGCGACCCTTGGTCGACGAGCGACAAAGATTCAGAAGCCGAGTTCATCGCACGTTCTGCCTGTTCGACCTGAAGCTCGCTCAGTTCAACGGCTTGATTCGAAGCCAAAACAGCTTGTTCGCTGACCAACGAGGCACGTTGCATTTCATTTCGACGTGTTTCAAGCTCGATCGTCCCGATGGCCGCTCGTGTGAGTGGGTCGTTGCGTAGACGTTCTAGGGTCGCAATTTGTTGACTTAGGGATTCGATTTGGGCGACTCCCTGGGTGGCTTGCTGGCGTTGCGCTAAAGCCTGTTTCCTTTGGATCGAAGCCGATTGTTGTTTGAGTTTTGCGGCATCGAACTGGAGGGATGCTTCCTTGCGTTTTATTTCTAACAGTGCCTTGGCTTCTACTAACTTCAGTAAAGCAGCTTCAAGTTCGAGCGATTTCAGTTCGAAACTTTGAAGTTTGGCAATGGTGTCGCCTTGTCGAATTGCCTGCCCAGGTTTGACTGCGATTTCCTCAACCCGGTCGCCTGGCAACGCGCTGATCCGAACCATCCCGCGAGCTGGCAAAAGCCGTCCTTGCGCGAACACTTGGGAGGCCTTGGGCAAATTCGGTTCTTGATAGGCGACATGGATCGAGGTGGAGGGCGCGATCGATGAGGAAGGGGCTAGCTCCGCTGTCGAGACATTGAGGGCTGGAGAGCTTGAATCAATGAAGGAAGGTGTGCAGCCGCAGAAAGCAAGCAACCCTAACGACACCCTTTGAATCGGAAGCCAAGTGAAATTAGGGAGATATGGGCCAGATGTCAGACTCAAGCAGAACAACCTTTCCGGAATAGACTCAAGACAGTTCGACGTACGGTTCGAATCCACTCCAAGGAATGATAACAAAACGAAACCAGTGCGTGTACCGCTCCAGATAGGTTACACTGCAATCAAAGTGCTGGCGTTTTACTTCAGAGAAATTCTTGCTTCAAACCCA
>CAITIF010000946.1 GCA_903892365.1 uncultured Pirellula sp.
AAAGAGTCTGTCGAAAAATGTGGGTCGAAATATTTCAGGATCATGCTTCCGCTATTTATTTTTCGTCCCACATTTTTTGACGTCTTGAAAAAGGGGCTGTGACTCGATGTGAGCGTGGAACCTTTGCTTTGTGATTCTGTTCGGTCGCGAACCATCGCGATAGGCGATGTGTCTCAAGCCGCATGAAGCACAGGAAACAAAACAGCGACCGAAAATCGCTCCAGCTTTGCAGCCAAGTCCGTTGGGCGCTGGAATATGAGATTAACGAATCGCTTGATAGCCACGAAGCAGTAACCGTTTCCGCGGTTTTGCCAGCCCCAAACACTTCCAACTTGCTGGTAGTGCTAGAAACCTTGGAAACATTATCCTGGGAACAAGCGGCTTGCATTGAACGTAAGATGGCATTGCGGGCAAATGCGCTTCGTGCCATCGTCGCTCACAGTATTCAACGAAGAAAAACCCCTAGCCTAACGTTTTGTGTTCGACCTAAGAGCTTAACGAACGAGGTTTCACCAGAAGGAAATCCATAATGTCGAACCTACTCAACGTCTCTTCACCTTCATCGCCAAACATCTCGATTACGGGCGAGGCTACTGGGCAAATTGATCTTGGTCCAGACCACTGCCCCATCGAAGTGATTGGGAACGAGTCCATTCGTGGCTCCTTTGGCGATAGCTGTATCTACCAAGCCATGGCGGCTGCTCAGTCGCCGGGCGTGAGTCGTTTCGTGCTGAATCCGGATGCGCATTGGGGCTACGGAGTTCCCATCGGCAGCGTCTTGGTCTCGCCAACTCACATTTACCCGAGCCCCGTTGGCGTTGATATCAAGTGTTCCATGAGCCTGCTACAAACCGATGTTCCAGAGGATGCAATCGCCGACCCGCGAGTGCGCCGACAATTGATTCGCGAGATCGAGTCGAGGCTTGCTAATGGTCGAAAGCCAGCTCGAGATCAGGGGGTTACGGAGGAGTCGGGGTTTGACGCGGCCGTGCATGGCGGCTCGAAGAAAGTTGTGAAACACTTTGGGATCCCACAGGCGTGGTTGGACCGATGCGAAACCGCGAAACATTCCGTCCTGAATGACGCTCAAGATTCCTTGGCGATCCGCATGGAAAAGCTAATTCGAGAGAAAGTCATAACCGACTTCCAGGGCAAATGCCGTCAACTAGGCTCGTACGGTGGCGGAAACCATTTTGGCGAATGCGAGGTGGTTCGGGTCGTGGATTCCGAGACTGCACGAAAGACCGCTGCAAGCTTTGGATTGCGCGATGGGTGTGTTGGATTTTTATCGCACTGCGGTTCGCGAGGACTCGGTTATGCCTTAGCAACCAACCAATTTTATCAACTGAAAACCGCCTTCAAGAAGAAAGGGTTGGCGTATCCGAATGGCGACGCTCAATTGGTCTATGCAGAATATGGTTCACCGGAAGCGACTGAGTATCTGACAGACATGTCGTTGGGTGCGAACTTCGCGACCGTCAATCATTTGCTCCTTAATTCGATCGTCCTCCAGGCCTTTCAGAAGGTCTTGCCAGGAGCCCGAGGTGAATTGGTGTACTTCATCAGTCACAATATCGCGAATCGAGAGGAACTGGATGGGCAATACGTTTGGGTGCACCGAAAAGGAGCAACGCGAGCCTTGCCGAGCGGGCATGCAAACTTGGTCGGAACCCCATTTGAGGGGACTGGGCATCCGATTTTGTTGCCCGGTAATCCACGCGATGGATCGTCCATCATGGTTGCCCTGCCAGGTGCTTCGCGTACCGCATTCAGCATCAACCATGGTGCGGGTCGGTGCATGAGCCGAACGGAAGCCAAGAAGAAGCTCAATGCTGCCACTGTTCAGAAATCCCTAGACGATTTCGATGTCCTGAGCAACTCACGACACTATCCGGTCGACGAAGCTCCTGACGCTTACAAGAACTTTGCGGACGTACTGCAAAGTGTCGAGCAAGCGGGCTTAGCCCAAGAAGTCGCCAAGCTTCAAGCTCGTTTCGTCATCAAAGAAGGCGGAAGCGGAGCGGACTAAGCAAAGTGCGTCGAGGGTGGTGACCTTCGGTGGGGTGGTAGAGATGGGTAGCGAGTGAAGGTGTAAGTCTGTATAAATCCTGGCTTACACCTAAAACCTTACACCT
>CAITIF010000947.1 GCA_903892365.1 uncultured Pirellula sp.
GGACTCGGATAAGGAAGCTCACCCAGGTCCTGGGCTATCTCAGAATGGGCGGACAGTTTGTGTCGGTGCGCAAGGTGATCGCCGCAGCTTCCCAAGACGCAATTCGTCGAGAGCACGGTCCAGATCAAGGCCAAAAAACAACACGCGACGGATCGCATCCCGATTTCCTGTCGACACGAATAAAACACCAAGAACACCAGAATTATAGCTCAATCTCGGCTGGAACAAGTCCCCACGCTGGAAGTACGGTTAGTTTTTAGCACAGGTTAGGCCGCCGCTGTTGCGTTGGTGTGCGAGAAAAACCGGTTTTATTGCCGATAGAAAACCCGGCTGACTCGCTGTTATTCCTTTAAATCCTCGAGGGCCACGAGAAAAGAAGTCAGGGGAGCCTGGGATTCAAAGCGACATTCTGAGCCATGGAAAGATGGCATCAAAGCGTCCTTATTTCCCTTGGAAATTTCCCTTGAAAGACAAATAGGACAACATGACGAGAAACTGGTCGCCTTGGTTATTGGTTACAAATGCATTGCTGACGTTGGGTTTTACGGCCGCCGTAAGTTCCCGATTGGAAGCCGTTGAGCTTGCGCGTCGGATTTCGCTGGGCGTTCAAGCTCAAGGGGTAACGGATGCAACCCAAAAGCGTTTGGAACTTCGAACGAAACGCGGTGTCGAAATCATGGCAGTCATTCCTAATTCGACGACGGAGGCTGCAGGAGTAAAAAGCGGAGATGTCCTGTTGGCGTTTGACGAGAAAAGCTTTGCTGGCTTGCCACAGTTTATGGCTCAGGTGGGAGCACTACGGTCAGGTACCGAAATTGAGATTCGTTTGAATCGCGATGGGAAAGAGCAAACGATGAAGGTATTACCCAAACCTTTGGATTTCGAATCCTCGCCTGATTTTGAAATTGAGTATGGATCCGTATCGACTTCTGTTGGTAGTCTACGAACCGTTTTGACCCTTCCTAAAGCGGGCCAAGACTTACCTTCGATCGTGTTGCTTTCCGGGTTAGGAAACGCATTCGTTGAGCACCCTATGGCGGATCCAACGGGCATGAAGGCCATCGCACATGAGCTGACCAAGAAAGGCTTTGCGGTTCTTCGTGTGGATAAGCCAGGGTGTGGCGACAGCCAAGGTGGCCCGTCGTCCGATGCAGATTTTAATTCCGTGGTGGATGGGTATGTAGCTGGCGTAAAGCAACTAAAGCAGCATCCTCGCTTGGCGAAAAATCCAATCGCTCTGTTTGGCATGAGTATGGGCGGGGTGCAAGCGCCCTTGGTAGCGGCTCAAGAGCCTGTTCATGCGATCGGAATCTTTGGTGCCATGTCTTGCGATTGGCAGGAGTTTTTGAAGGCCACCACCCAACGCCAAATGGAGATCGGTGGTGCGAATGCGGCCCAGATCGAAGAGGCATTAGCGGGCCAAACCGACGGATGGAAGCACTTGATCGAGGAAGGACTTAGTCCGGATGACATTGCGAATGAGTATCCTGAACTCGCCGATTGGACGGAACAAACCTTTGCGGAGGGCAAATCGTTTTCGGGCGTTTCTTACAAGTTCTTTCAGCAATTGGGCAAAGCCAACGTGTTGGATGCTTGGAAAAAGTTCAATGGCCCAGTGCTTTCGCTTTGGGGGGACCAAGATGTCGTTACCCTGGAAGCGGACCACAAGCTTGTCGCGGATATCGCTAACTCCAAGAAACCAGGAACGGGAGAATTTCAGGTCCTCAATGGGGTCGACCATAATTTGCGGAGCGCATCCGGTGCTGGGACGCCAGCCGCTCCTCCGCCCGTTTCGGGGGTGGTGATCGATGCAATCGCCAATTGGTTGCGCTCGACGCAGCCGAAGTAACGTCGGTGGTAGATCAAAATTCGTTTCAATCGTATGATGGGTTGTTTGAAGGTTGAGGCTTTGGCGGGTACAGAGAAAATCTCATGCTCGCCAACAAGCTTCCATTCGCTCGGTTCTTTTTGACCTTTCCAACCCATCTAACGCAACACCAACATGTCGACTGTACCTGCCCTGTCCAAGCCTGCCGCTGAAGTTCAAGACCCCTACTTTCAAAGCCTGTTTGCTGAGCGTATTGGCGGTATTCAGTACGGCAAGGTGAACGAAATCTACAAGTTCGAAAAGATCAAGCGAGCCAAACGGAAGGCACTCGCAGACTATCCCACCCGAAGCTTGTTGGACTTCGGCATTGGCGAAAATGATTCGATGGCCGACGAAAAAGTGCGGAATCAAATGTCTTTGGAGGTCAACAAGCCAGAAAATCGCGGCTACATGGACAACGGCACAGCCGAATACAAGCAGGCCGTCAGCCGCTTTATGGAACGTGAATTCCAAGTCAAGCTCGATCCGTTGACCGAAATCAATCATTGCATCGGCAGCAAAACGGCCTTGTCCATGCTGCCTGCGTGTTTTATTAACCCAGGGGACATCACCATGATGACTGTCCCCGGATACCCCGTCGCTGGTACTCATACCAAGTACTATGGCGGAACAGTGCATCGCCTGCCTTTGCTGGCCGAGAATAATTTCTTCCCCGATTTCAGCAAAATCACGCCAGACATATGGGCCAAAACCAAAATGCTGGTCCTGAACTATCCAAACAGTCCAACGGGACAGGTCGCCACCCGGGATTTTTATTCCCGGATGATCGAACTTGCTCACCAGCATCAGTTCATCATCGTTCAAGATGCGGCTCATATCTTGCTCAGTTTCCGTGATGAACCGCTCAGCTTCCTTCAAGTGCCCGGCGCGATGGATGTTGGGGTGGAAGTGCATTCCATGAGCAAAGGGTTCGACATGATCGGCTGGCGAATCGGTTGGGTTTGCGGGAATGCCAAGATCGTTCAAGCCTTTGCAGACGTGAAAGACAATTGCGACAGCGGGCAATTTGGAGCGATTCAAAAGTCGGCAATCACCGCACTCGATTCACCCGACATCCCCAAGCGAATCAATGCAAAATACCGAAGAAGGTTGCAGAAGCTGGTCACTTGCCTCAAGGCTTGCGGCTTTACTTGTGAAGTTCCCGGCGGCAGCTATTTCTTGTACACCAAAGCACCTAAAGGAATTCCGGGTGGGCCACAATTTGCTAACGCCGAAGAAGCCTCCCAGTATTTCATCACTCAGCACTCGATGGTGACGGTACCTTGGGATGATGCGGGCAGTTTCTTGCGATTTTCGGTGACTTACGAAGCACAGGATGAAGCAGCGGAAGATGCGATGATGGCCGAAGCGCAAAAGCGAATCGGTGCTTTATCGCTAACCTTTTAACGGCAATGACCATCACCCGCGTTCTTCAACCTCATGTTTGCTGCGTCGGAAATCCTGTTGCAGGAAATCCAACGCAGTTCGTTATGTACCGGGCGGCTCAAGCAGCCGGCGTTGACTGGCGTTTTTTTACATCGCAAGTCAGTCCCAATCTGTTTGAGACCGCGTTTCGCGGCATTCAAGCGCTTGGTCTCGATGGAGTCGCAGTATTCGATCCGTTTCAATCGGCCGCGATCCCGCTCCTGGACAGCGTTACCGAATCCGCGCTCGCCTTGGGCAAGGTCAATGTCGCTCGGTCCGATAGAAATTCTTGGCTGGGTGATAATACATTAGGGGCAGCCATTTCAAAATTGGTCCAAACCAGTTCGCCTGCGCCGCTATCCTCAGCCGGCCAGGATGCTTCGTCTGCACCATCGGACGCTGTCGCTGAATCAAAAGGTTTCATTGCAGTGATTGATTCGCCAGCGATTGCGAAAGCGATTCAACTAGCCAGCCCCTTTGATAAATCTCGAGTTCTATCGCTTTGCACTGAAACGCAAAACGTCTCGATCGATTCTCCCAGCGAATCGATTGCCAATCAGCCCTTGGAATCAACCTCGGGGGTAGATCCAGGCCATGATCTCTATCAGCCCGTGGATCTGATTGTCGATAGTCGTCAGCCGATCCAATTTCTCATTCTTGAAACTGCCCCGACCCAACTTCAGTTACGAAAACTTAGTTCCCTCACCTGGGCTTCCAACGCAAAGTGCATGATGGTGCATCCGTCCGCAGAACGACCGAACCGTTTGCTGAAGGGCTTTCTGGCAGAAGCTTCCATCGAACTTTTCGAGCCTGTAGAACTGATGGCTTACCAAGCGGCGGCTGACTTTCACTTCTGGACAGGTGTCGATCCGTCAGTCGACTTGATTCGCGATTCGTTAGAAGAATATCTTCAGTGGTAACCCCGCCTGTAGGCCGTAACAAGCCTGTGTAGGCCGTAACAAGTCGCTCTGGACGCAGTTATGGCATGGCGTGCTGTCAGAAACCCAATAAGTGCAACGCGAAGGTTGACCTTGTGCCCTCCTTCGCAACAGGTTTGGTGCGCTAACACGCGACTCCCCCAACAAGACCACGTTCGTAGGCCTTCGGCCGAAGAACGCGAAATGGTTCAACACCAACCAGTCTTGACACTTCTTCCAAAAAAATGGTGTGCCGTTTTGGCGTTAAACGATGAACCTCCCAGACAACGGACTGCATTCATGAAAATAGTCGCGAAGTGCATTCTCCTTGTTTGCACCATGAGCTTTTCCGGTTCCGCGTTTACCCGCAATTCTGAGTCGAAAAAATGGGAGGCCAATTTTACCGGGGAGTTCTTCGTCAATACTTTGTTCCCACCTCCCAAGTATCCAATCACAGCCCGAATTCCCAAGTGAGCAAAAGTAATTGCCACTTCTCCCCTTGCAACGGAAAGCGTTGGCTGTCAGCGTTGCCGCTTGTTGCTGTCGAAAAATGGGGGGCGAAAGATGTTTTTCGGAAGCAAGGTTCGAAGATTTTTCGCCCCTCATTTTTCGCCAGACTCTCTTCTGGATTTTTCGTTCGTTCGGAAAGCGGTCGGTGGCACCGTTTGCGATTTTCTGCTTCCCGACGCTTTCCGTTGGGTTCACCCCAATCGGAAGCAACAACTGGAAGCTACCTCTTGTAGCTTCCAGTTGTGCGCTCCGCCGAGATAAACTCGACGGAAGCGAAGCAGGCCAGTGTGGGCA
>CAITIF010000948.1 GCA_903892365.1 uncultured Pirellula sp.
CGATCAGGAAGATCCGTGTATGCCAACAGAGAGATTGCAGCCGGTTCTTGACCAGCCACGCGTTTGACTGAGACAGTAAAAATGTCTTTATCCGCGGTCGAGCTCAGAGTCCACCCATTTGGCAACAAGCTTCCATCTACGACGACAGCCGCTTTGAAGTCTTCTTTGAGACGTTTCAGCGGAATTGATACAAGGTGAGTATCCGAAGCTCGATTCCATTGTACCCCTACAGGTACATCGAACCCAAAGAGCGGCGGGCTCGCGGCGTTCCCGGCCAACGCGAGAACTCCGCTGCTACTTCTGCTAGGCACCAAGACATGTGGCTCGATGACTCGTGAAAGCGATTCGTTGGCAAGCTCAACCCGAATCGCAGGATCGGAAACGGCTTCTGCACTCAGACGGACAAGGTTCATTGCTTGAGCGTTCCAGCCCGGTTGGCTAACCATGAGACAACGATGCTCTTTTGCACCTGCTGGAATTCGTGGGTTGAGCAGCCGAATCGGAAGATCGTTCGGAATGAGGCTCAATTGAATTTCACCTTCATATCCAAATCGATTCACTTGCAAATCGATCGCCCCACCCCCGTGCGTTTCTTCCATTGCGAAACGCTGTCGAGTGTTTGGATCTGGCTTGAGTTGTACCGTGAACGAACCTGCTCGCTCCGCCTGAATGTAGTAACCATACCCTGGTCCCCCACGTTGTAGCAGATCGTTGACAACGAGTCGGTATTCCCCATCTTCGGGAGGGGTGAAGTCAAACCCCCATTCGTCCATGGCTGAGACCGCTGTTTCGCTCAGCTTCCCGCCGGCCGCGTTAAACAATTGCATTTGTAGCAACGCTCCGCTTCCCAAACTTCGCGTTTGCGATGAAAAGCGAATCGGCTGCCCCTTGATGCACCGTATCCAATGGGTATCCACCTCGTTTGCGGCTGTGAGCTTTCCGCTCAGACCCATCGGGAGTTCCAATACTTTCTTCTCAGTCGGTGATTCCAAGTACTGAGGGAACGAAGTTACCAGCAATTCGCCCCAGGCAGAGGATGAGCCCGCGTTCGCTTGAACGGACGTTGTGAAGGAAGTGCCTTTCCAACTGTCGGGGACGAGCACATCGGAACGAGTTTCACTGGCTAGCTCTGGCCCTGCAAACTCGACACTGGTGGGTTGCCCGCGTTGCACAGCCATTGGAAACAGGTGATCGAAAACGGGAAAGTCACCGACACGCAAATGATACTCCGTCCCCGGACCGTAATGGCTATCGCTCACTTCCACAAGATAATCGCCAGCTTCTTGAAACACATGCGAGAAGTGAGGATCTGGGCCTACCGACGAATCGTCTTTTTGTGCCAAGAACGAGCCGTCCGCTTTCAAAATCCGGATGACGGGATCCATCTTGGAGTGGAGCGATTGAGTCAGTACTTCAAACGAAAGACGTTGCCCCGCGGCGACCGTGATCCGATAGTAGTCCAACACTGGGCCATCGCAGATTCCGTCCACGGCCTGCAGGTTCGCAATGCTTTGGGCTGTTGCAAAGGAATGATTTGCACCATTGTCCATAACGACCGGCAAGTCGTCCAACAGAAGGTAGCGGGGGACATTCAACACACCTGGGGCCCCAAACCAAAGAGGCATGGGCTCGAAGGAAGTGAGTCCAGGATGCGAGACAGACAGGATAGCTGATTCTGGCGTGATGCTTTCCAGTTCCAGTTTTATGTCCTGGCGAACCGTACGAACACTCATACCGTTCGACAAATTAGCACCACGGATGGTCACTTTGCTCGTGCCCCCTGGTTGGATCGTCGACGGATGGATAGCGGAGACAGACACTTGCCCTAGCACCTGTCTGGCGAAATACAGCGGGGCACTCAGGAGGATGAAATACGCGATGAAAAGCGGGCGGAGCGCCCCATTTTTGGTGATGAAGCAATGCATTGTATTGGTCATGCGTCTCGTCCCGTGTAGAGCGGAGAAATTACGGAGCCGTTGATAAGAGGGTGGGGGCGCTGGAGCGGATCGACGATGGTCGTTTCTTGATGGACCCCCAAGCCATTAAAGATCGTCGAACATATGTCAGCAGGTGACCAAGGGTTGGAGATCGGGTAGGCAGCTTTGTCGTCGGTTTGGCCGATCACTTGCCCGCCCTGGATCCCAGCCCCTGCAAACAACCCGGAATACGCATGAGCCCAGTGATCGCGTCCTGGTATGGATTCACCGGGCAACTTCGAGACGGTCGGTGTACGACCAAATTCTCCCATCACCACCAGCATGGTTTGGTCCATTAGTCCTGATGCGATCAAATCGTCCGTCAGAGCCGCGAGCCCTTGATCTAGCTGAGGAAGCAGTGTGTTCTTCAATCGTCCCCAATTGTCCACATGGGTATCCCAAGTCTGAACAATGCCCATGGTGGCTTGAACGATGGGTACGCCGGCTTCAACCATTCTCCTTGCCAAAAGCAGAGATTGCCCAAATTTGTTTCTGCCATAACGATCGCGAGTGGCATCGGGTTCACGGCCTATC
>CAITIF010000949.1 GCA_903892365.1 uncultured Pirellula sp.
CATCGCGCATACCCCACGCGCCTGTCACCGCGACGGTCGGGCTCGTCCCGACTCGTCGCAATAGGTTTGGTGCGCTAGACATCGCGCACGCCCCGCGCGTCTGTCACCGCGACGGTCGGGCTCGTCCCGATTCGTCGCAATAGGTTTGGTGCGCTAGACATCGTGGATAGCCGACCAAACCTGTTGCGTTCGTCGGGCACAAGGCCCTCGAACGCGGGGCTTTTCTAGGGGCTTAGTGGTAGCACACCAAACCTATTGCGAAGCTAGGGCTCAAGGCCCTGCTTCGCGTTGCTCAAGGCCCTGCTTCGCGTTGCTCAAGGCCCTGCTTCGCGTTGATCAAGGCCCCACTTCGCGTTTCTCAAGCTGATGTTAACCCAGCGGATTCCAAAACAGCATCGGCGGCAACGAAATCCTGCCTCGATGGGGTAAAGTGAGCATCGCTTTGGCGAGTCTTTCTATCCTCGGACCAAGCCATGAACTACACTTTTGGGGATAATTGACCCATTGCTTGATTTCCGCATTTCGTTTTGTACCGAACAACTATGAATCTTCTAATATCGCTTTTGAAACCACTGGTGTTGGTTGCTGGACTTTCGGCAGTTCTTTGGGCGCAAAAGGATATAGAATATGATGCGCCCGATACTGCCCGGTTGGACCCCGATTTTTTGATTCAGGGTGAATACATCGCGACGGCCACTGGGATGCAAGTAATCGCTCGAGGGGGCGGGGATTTTGAAATCATCATTTACGCTGGAGGACTGCCTGGTGCTGGATGGGACCGAAACGAGCCTCAACGCGTCGAAGGAGACTCCGAAACCGTTGAGAGCATTGTAGCAAGCCGAAGTTTCATACGAACGGAGCGAATGAGTCCTACCTTAAATGCTCCACCACCTGAGGGTGCCGTTGTCCTTTTTGATGGATCTCAGCAGTCGCTTGATCAGCGATGGGAGCAAGGGGCCAGACGTACTGCTGATGGACTGTTAATGCAAGGCGCAACGACCAGGGAACGCTTTGTTGATTACAGCTTACATATCGAGTTCCGAACTCCCTTTGCGCCAAAACGCGAAGGGCAGGGGAGAGGAAATAGCGGTGTATACCATCAAGGTCGCTACGAGACACAGGTTCTCGATTCCTTTGGATTGGCCGGCAAAAACAATGAGACGGGAGGCATCTACTCGGTGCGCGATCCCGACCTCAATATGTGCTTTCCTCCTTTAACTTGGCAAACCTATGATGTGGAGTTTGATGCAGCACGGTTCGACGCTTCTGGAAAGAAAAAGAGCGATGCGAAAATGACGGTGCGACTCAACGGCGTTGTGGTGCAGAACGCTGTTGCCGTTCCTGGGATCACAACGGCAGCGCCAGTGCAGGAGTCAAGCGCCCCTGGCCCAATTCACTTACAAGATCATGGCAATGCGATTCGTTACCGAAACATCTGGCTGGTACCCCGAAACGCAGAACAAGAGGCTCGAAAACCGCTGCTGCCCGGATTGGAAAGGTTGTATGCCGACGAGAACTTAGCAGGTCGGTTGTTAGTGACGCAGCTAGCTTGCACTGCGTGTCATCTCAGCGAAGACAAATCGCTGGCCGCACATCGAGGGCCGATTTTAGATTCCGTGGGATCGCGTATTCGGTTCGACCATCTACTTGCATTAACCATGGATGCACATGAAACTAAACCGGGTACGGCTATGCCAAATGTCTTTCATGCTCTTCATGAAACAGAGAAGATGGATAGGGGCATGGCGATCGCTAGTTTTCTCGCTTCCACGGGAAATCTGATCGATCGACCTGGGGACGGTGCGGCTGCTAAGAGAGGAGAAGAGCTTTATCATTCGATCGGATGTGTCGGATGTCATGCTCCTCGTAACAGCGACATAGATCTTCGTAGTACTTCTGTTCCGCTGGGCAGTATCGATAAAAAATATACGCTTGATTCCTTAGCGAAGTTCTTGGCAAATCCTCACTCCATACGTCCTGACGGGAACATGCCCAAATTGGTCAGTTCATTTACCGAGGCTCGTGATATCGCTTGTTATCTTCTAGGAGATTCGATCACTGGGGCGGGAGCCTCGCAATTCACCGCCAAAGTTTATCATGGCTCATGGAAAAAGCTCCCCGATTTTAAATCGCTTCAACCAGTCAAAACCGGCTCAACCACCGGACTCGATCTGAGTATCGCAGGTCGAAGTGATAACTTCGCGATCCAATTCGAAACTTACTTGCCGATTGGAGTGGAGGGTGAATACCAATTCCATCTTTCTTCTGACGACGGGAGTCGCCTTTGGATTGACGATCAAATGGTGGTGGAAGTGGATGGCGTGCATCCAGTAGTCGAGCGATCCGGATCAAAGAGATTAAGTCCTGGCGTCCACAAAGTTCGGATCGACTACTTCGAAGGTGGTGGCGGAGAAGACCTTTTTCTGGATATGGAGGCTCCTGGTGAAGGTAGAACTCCGATCGCCATGTTGGTCACTGCGGATCCACAGGGTGATATGGGCAAGGAATTGATCCCCTCGACGTATCGCCCAGATCCCAAGTTAGTGTCTCAAGGAAAACTGCTGTTCACCCAATCCGGGTGTGCAAACTGCCACGATCTAAAGGTGGGAGGCAACTTGATCGCGAGTCCGTTGAAGGCTCCGAAGCTGACCTCCTCCATGAATGGCGCCGCAGGATGCCTTTCGGAAAAGGTGCCGCCGAACGCTCCTCAATACGATCTTTCTTTCCAACAAAAATCAGCGATTCGAACTGCTTTGAAGTCGCTGGACGTTTCCTTGGACTCCGCGAAACAGTTGCATTGGACGCTGGCTAGCAAGAACTGTTATGCCTGCCACAGCCGCGGGACTCTCGGTGGACCGGAACTGCTTCGCGATCGCTTTTTTATGACGCGAACTCCCGAAATGGGAAATGAGGGACGACTGCCCCCTCCATTAACGGGTGTGGGTGATAAGTTGCAAGCGAAGGCAATCGAGGAAATCATTTCAGATGGGGTAAAAGACCGTCCCTACATGGTGACCCGAATGCCCGCCTTCGGAATGGAGTTTGCCAAAGAGATTCAAAACCAATTGGTGGAATTGGATCAGTACCATATCGAACCAAAAACACAACCGCATGCATGGGACGCCAATGAACTCAAAACGATGCAAAACACCGGGCGAAAGTTAGTTGGAAGCGATGGATTGTCCTGTGTTAAATGTCATATCTACGGGGGTAAAGGGGCACCTGGTTTGCAGGCCATTGATTTGGCTCGTATGAGCGAGCGATTGAGACCCGATTGGTTTCGTCGTTATCTTTTAGCGCCCACTTCGTATCGGCCAGGGACACGGATGCCTGTTAGCTTTATCGATGGCAAATCGACACTAACATCCATTTTTGATGGTGATGCCGATAAGCAAATTGAAGCGATGTGGCTGTACTTGGCCCAAGGCAAGGACGGTCGACCACCAAGCGGGATCGACGCGGAAGCGATTGTCTTGGCTCCTAAGGATCGGCCTGTCATCTATCGGAATTTTATTGAAGGACTTGGACCACGCGGAATTGCGGTCGGCTATCCAGAAAAAGTGAATCTTGCTTGGGACGCCGGCAACATGAACTTGGTCCTTTTATGGAAGAATGACTTCATCGATGCGAGCAAACATTGGGTCGGACGTGGTCCAGGTTTCCAAGGGCCGCTTGGAGACGACATTCTTAAAATGGATGCCGGCTCCTTGATCGCGAAGATCGATTCTGTTCAAGCGACATGGCCTAAAGAACAAGCTCGCGAATTGGGCTTCCGATTCCAAGGCTATCAACTTGATAAGCAAGGACAGCCAACTTTCCGTTATCGTTCTTCGAATATCCAAGTGACCGATACGCTGATTCCGACCACCATGAATGGAGTTGGAACTGGGTTCGTTCGAAAGCTGAACCTGGAAATCGAACCAGGGGCGGATGGATTCGTCTGCCGAATAGCGAGCGGCAAGTTGACGAA
>CAITIF010000950.1 GCA_903892365.1 uncultured Pirellula sp.
ACGAGCTGCGCGCGGCACTGGAAAGCTTGTGCGATGACCAAAGGCTTGATTTCTCTGCCCTACTCATCACCGACGTAGTTAGCAACGGGTCCCTTCTCTTACTTAGCCACGAGTCGGAAGAATGGGACGAAATCAATTACCCGCGATTAGACCGAAATCTATCCCAGCTGGATAATGTTGTGAGCCGCAAGAAGCAGTTGCTACCACTGATAGCCCAGCTTATTGATTCAGCCAGAAATCGATAATGCTTTCTCATCGGCTTTCGCATTCTCGCCAACGTGCGATCCTCTTCGACAAGAGGATTTTGTGTGCTAGCGTTTTTTCGTGGTGTGCTGGAGACTGGCTGAAATTGCTGGAGCCTCCTAGAGGAAACCCATGAAAAGGTCCGGCAGTAGTCCCTGTGTGCCTCCACTTCCACTCAATCCTCGGAAGCGGACAGTCGATACTATCTACAGCAAAGTCTTGATGTTTGGTGTTGAGGACTTGATTTGCAATGCTACGGCTAGAATGCCCCACACCTAAATCAAAACTCCGACATGCTTTGCTGGCATTGGTTGCAATTCTTTATTGTTTACTAACTTTTCAAGAGGGACGGTCGCAAGGGACGTTGAGGTTGGCAGAGGTCGACCCTTCGCAACTTGATCGGTTAGAACTTTCGCTACAGTCGGTGGTTCAAGAGAATGCTCGCTTAGCGGAAGAAATTCAGTTGCTGCGCGAACAATCGCATTTGCAACTGTCTCAGCCAATAACCCCGTCAGAGTGGATTGAACCTTGGGGGACTGTCGAAGGTCAATCGGTTGAGGCTGATTCGTTGCAGCAACCTCAGGACGGCTACATGGCAGCCTACGATAACGGGATCACCATTCGGCCGCGAAACTTGGAGAAATCCCCTTATTCACTGCGAGTGAATCATCAGAATACATTTCGCTACACGGGCTTCGATCGCGACGAAACATCATGGATTGATAGCACTGGGAATACGAAACCCATTTTCAACCGAACCGATTTCGCGATCCCTCGCGGGCGTCTGATTCTGTCCGGAAATGCCTTGATGCCGGACATGACGTATCTTCTCAATATTGATTACAACACCGTCAACAACAATCCGATTGGCTTTCGTGCGTACGCATTGAGTTACCGTTTTAGTCCTGGATTTCAAGTCCATGTAGGTCAGAACAAAGTTCCAGGTACGCGAGAATGGATCCATAGTTCTTTCGATGCACAGCATGGTCCAGACCGTTCGATGGCGACCACTTTTTTTCGACCAAGTTTGAGTCAAGGCATTTGGTTTACAGGCCAGCCTTCGGACGGTGTGAACTACCACACAATGATATCCAATGGATTCAACACTCTGAATGTGAATCCCAATCAACTTAACAACCGGTTTTGCTCTTCCAATTCGATATGGTTCGAGCCTTGGGGAGATTTTGGGCGTGGGTATTCCGACATCGAAGATCATACGGAACCAGCCCTACGATTCGGGGGCTGTTATACATATACCATGGAGAAGGGAAGCCAAGCAAGCGAGTATCCTGAAAACACTTTGATTCGCTTGTCCGACGGCACTTTGATTACCCAAAGTGGCGCGCTGGCCCCAGGAGTCACCTTGCAATCATTTCATTTGTCTTTGGCAGCTCTTGATGTTGCCTTTAAGTATCGTGGACTTAGTCTATCGACCGAGATCTATCGGCAAGGTTTGTCGGCATTCCAAGGGAGTGGCCCGCTCCCCATGAGTTCTTTAGAGACGTATGGTGGAGTCGCCCAAGCAGGCTACTTTGTCATGCCTAAGCAGCTGGAAATCTATTCTCGAAGCTCATTCGTCACAGGAGCTTATGGTTCGGGAACCGAGATCGCAACGGGTTTCAATTGGTTCGTATTAAAGGGCAAGAGCAATTTGCGATATACGTTTGACACGGCATGGATTGATAGTTCACCTGCAGATCAAAATCGAACCGGTTTTGTTTCAGGACAATCGGGAACGTTGTTTCGCACTCAGATCGTCTCATCATTCTAGGTAAATGCGGTTAACGTTGGGACGTACGTAGTTGTGCCGAGCGGAGCTTCCAAGGAAATCCCTACCATCCGTTGTCATCTTGA
>CAITIF010000951.1 GCA_903892365.1 uncultured Pirellula sp.
CGGAATCGATTGTAAAAGCCCTGGGTATACTGCAAAGCAACCATCAAGAAATTGTCGTCTTTCAAGTCTGGGACGACGACGAATTGGACTTTCCGTTTCAATCTCGCACCATGTTCCGTTCCCTAGAAAATGCTTCGAACCAATTGCTTGTCGACCCAATCCAACTTGCCCGAATCTATCAAGAAAACTTAGCTCGCTTTCAGTCGGATCTGTCGGAAGGGTGCTCGAAGCAGCGAGTCGATTTGATTCCCGTTCGAACAAGTGACTCGCACAGCGAAATTTTGTCTAGCTATCTGGCTCGACGGCGCGAGGTCCGATGACATTTCTCAACGGACTCCTTGCATTCGGCGCGGCTGCTTTTGCAGTGCCGCTTTTAATCCACCTGCTTCATCGAGGTCGATCAACCACGGTGGATTGGGGTGCCATGCATTTGCTTATTGGAACCAAAAGTAGCAATTCACGCAGAATCCAGTGGCAACAGATTCTACTTCTTTTGCTCCGCTGCATGATCCCCATCCTGCTGGCGCTGGCCATGTCCCGTCCATTGATTCCATCATGGCAGTCCAAGGGGGGCCAGACTGCCGTTTCGCTGGCCTTGATCTTAGACGATTCTACTTCCATGTTCGCGCAGGTCGCAGAGAAGCAAGGGCAAGGAACCGCAACTCGGTTTTCGCAGGCATGCCTTGCCGCATCCAGAATCTTGCGAGGCTTGCCCAGCGGAAGTATTGGTTCGGTGTTTCTAGGAGGTGCAACTCCCGAAAAGCTACCGTCTCAAAATCCAGATGAGCTTGCGAACCAACTCGAGCGACTTGCGTCCAGGAAAGTTCCATCGGGTGCGTTGAATCTACCGGATTCGATGCAGGATGCAAGCAAATGGCTTGCTGACAGCCCACATTCTCGACGCCAAATTATCGTGATCAGCGACATGCAATCCAACGAATGGGCAAGGGAGCAGCGTGTTGCCGGATTGGAGATCGGGGATTGGCTATCGCAACAAAACGTTGCGCCGGAGCTTACATTGCTGCACCTGGGGGCAGACCGTACCAACAAAACATCCGACAATCTCTTTGTGGATTCGATTCGTGTGAACGCCAGTCTGACCTCCATGGATAAAGAGACTCCGATCGTAACCGTCATTAGCAATACAGGGGACACGGATTGTGATTCGATCTCGGTTGTCTTGCTGGATAACGACTTCGAAATCGATCGACAACTAGTCTCCGTGGCTGCCAATTCTAAAAGTACAATTCTGTCGCGATGGACTCCCAAGAAGGCGGGGGATCATGTTTTGAAAGTTCAGATCCTGCGTGATGACGATCTAATGGCTGATAACTCTTTGAGCGTCGTGTCGCATGCGTTTGAACCGATCGGGGTTGTATTGGTAGATGGCGACCGCAATGTTTTGGCCATGCAAAGTGAGACGGACTTCATGAAAATTGCGCTGTCCCCTTTTGCTGTTTCTCAGCGGGATCGAAAAGACTCCTTCGCGACGACAGTGATTGGTCCCGATGAGCTCAACGAAAAAGTCCTTGAAGGTTGCCGAGTTCTGTGTCTTTGCAACGTTACGAACTTAACGCCACCACAACTTGCGACCGTCCATGCCTTTGTTAGGAGAGGAAATGGGATGCTGACTTTTTTAGGGGACCGAGTTGTAGCGGAGGCTTATCAAGCTTGGCCAACCCTGAATTCGGATGGGGTTCGTCTTGGTTCGATTGGCAAAAGAGAACCTACGAATGTTGAAGCGAAACCCGAAGATGATTCGAGAGTAGAGAAATCTTCGGCCCATCTCAATGTTCGAAAGACAGACTTTTTTCCGATTCGCGAACTTTCGAAGGCAAGCCAAGGGACTTTGGAAAAAATCGAATTCAAGTTTCGTCACCTTTTGGAATTAGAATCCAAATGTCAGGAACCGCCATTCGGTGCGTCCGTGGCGGTAGAATTCGAAGATGGCCAGCCCTGGATTGTCGAGGCCAATCTAGGTCAAGGGCGTTGCTTGTGGATCAGCACCGCCATCGACGACGACGATTCCAATTTGCCCACCAAGTCGGTTTTCGTTCCCCTGGTCCAACGATTAGTGGCGTATGCTGCACAGTTGCAATCCACGAAAGGCAACATGGCTGTTGGGACAACTTGGACGATCCATGCAGACATCAACAAAAAACTGACCCTGGCCAAGCCAGATGGAACGTTCGATTCGATAGAAACCAACGACGTTGGACGTGTCGACTTGCCATTGATGCGGCTTCTGGGCAACTTCATCGTACGCCCAGTGGTGGTTGCAGAAAAGCAGCAGCAAAATGAAGTCTCCACGGCCAATCAGGAATTGAAAGACGTCAGTGAAGAGCCCCAAACAGAAATCTACGCCGCATCGGTTTCCCAGTTCGGTCTCGAACCGAAAAACGAACTATCACAGGAATCTAGGCTCGAGTATCTCAAGCAACAGGAAGTAGCGAAACTAGCAAAGGACTGGGATGCATCCTGGGCTGCCACTGTTGACGAGTTGTTTGCTTCCTCACAACGCAAATGGTTTGGTCGAGAGATTTGGTTTTGGATTTGGACCGCTTTGCTAATCTGCTTTCTTGCGGAGATCGCTTTGGAGCAATGGCTTTCCCCGCGTTTACGAGGTCGACGAGCCTCATGACATCCCTTCAATTCAACCCTGTTTTTCCTTGGTGGATGGTAGCGATCGTTGCCGTTGTCGGTACTATCTTGCTTGGGCGTTGGTATTGGCGAGAATCGCGGTACCTAGCTTCTCCTTGGTGTTGGCTTCTTCCGGTCTTGCGATCAACTACTTTCTTTTTGATCGTGTTGATGCTGGTAGGACCATCGCTACATTATCGCATCTATGAAGGAGAGATGAGTCGAGTGAGAGTGTTGCTGGACCTGTCACGCAGCATGGCCATTTCCGATCAGCCATCAAAGTCGATTGACAATACGCTTGTTCCAGCTGACTCATCGAAACAGGTGCCGAGAACTCGGATCGAGGTCGTGAAGCAATGGTTACTGGGAGACGCGTCATTGGAAACGGACATTCCAAAATCTTGGCTAGAGCGCATGAGCCGAGATCATCGTGTCGAGTTGTATGCGGTAGCCGATGTTGATTCAGAGAAACAAACGGTTGATTCCAATCTGCTTTGGAATTCGTCGAACGACCTACCTGACAATCCTAATTTTTCTCTGATCGCAGACGGGATGGTATCAAAACTGGGCGAGAGCGTGGCTAGCCAAATCGCAGCCAAGCCAGCGGCATTGATTCTCATTTCCGACGGGCAAAACAACGATGGAATGAGCTTGGCACAGGCGGCTGAGCAGGCGACCGCTGCCAAAGTACCTGTGTTTGCTATTGGTGTCGGTCCTGATCGAGAACCGGATGACTTGGGGATTCTACGCATCGAACATTCGCAGCGAGTCTTTCGAACCGATCTTGTCCGCGGATCGTTGGAAGTGAAGGAGAGTCTCCCACGAGGTACGCCATACCTTGTGAAGGTGAAGCATCTTGAAAAAGTTGTCTGGGAAAAGGATTTCGCATCGGAGAATCAAGGGTTTCGTCGTATCGAGTTCGAGATTCCAGCTGAGGGTTTAGTGGATGCGGCTAAGTCAGATCAGAATCGCTCCTCCGAGAATGCAACTCTTCCGATTGACCTGAGGTTCTCGATCGAAACGAATGCTACGGAAATCTCCACCGAAAACAATCATGGGCAAACATCGCTATGGGGCGTCCATCGGCAGAGCCGCATCTTGATGTTGGATCGGCGCGGGGGCTGGGAACCTCGCTACATCAAAAATGCGTTGACTCGCGATATCGCGTGGAAGGTTGATTTTTCGATCGGTCAGCCTGGTTTGGAAGCGAATGTTTTTCCAAAAACGCGCAACTTGCTGTTCGAGTACGATCTGATTTTAATGACCGTCGAAACGATCAGCATTTTGAACAAAGAACAGCAGAACTGGATTCGCGATTTCATAGCAGAAAGTGGCGGTGGATTGATTCTGATCGACAGCAAAAACAACTTGACTGTTCCATCGATCCAGGACCCACTTTTAGATCTGATGCCAGTACGATCCGTAACTCAACCAAAACAATCGACACTTACGAAGCTCTCTATCGCTTCCAATGCTACGGACCAAGTTGCCATGCAACTTGCTGCGGACACCCCGTCCAGCCAAGTGCTTTGGCAATCATTGCCTGTGCCCCGTTCCATTCGGGAGTGCGAACTTTCACCTGGTTCCGAAGCCTTGTTAGAATCGTCCGAGGAAGCATCTGATACCAAGCATTTGCTTCTGGCGACGAAGCTTTACGGTCAAGGTCGAATCGTTTACACGAACAACGATGAGTCTTGGCGCTGGCGTTACGGAGTCGCAGACGCATACCATCAACGATTCTGGAATCAAATGTGCAACTGGACCATGCGAACCCCATTTGCGGTCAACGAAACATTCGCCTCTTTGGATGCAGGCTTACGCATGATTACCACGTCTGATCAAGTTACGATCCGAGCCAATCTGAAGCTAAATCAAAATCAAGTCCCGGATAATCCGAACGTTCAAGCCGTTTTACTTCGCAACGACGAACCTTATGCTGTACTACCCATGGTTAGAGAATCGGATTCTCGCGGATTCTATCGAGTGACAACGGGGCCATTTCCAGAAGGAAGGTACCGCGTGCAGTTGCAAGCTTCCGGAATTCCACAGGACGCCTTGGCGATTGAATCGGATTTTCTTGTTCAGTCCCAAACAGATTTCGAGTTGGCATCCTTATCCTGCAATACCGAAGCTTTGGAACAGATCGCCCGATCCACCGGAGGACGATTCTTATCGCTTGATCAAGCGGAATCGATCTCAGACTTGCTTCAGCAGTTTCAGACTGGAAAATGGACCGAAACGGTAACACTGCTGTGGCAAAGCTATCCTTGGTTCGCCACCATTATGACGTTACTTGCTTTGGAATGGATTTTACGAAAGAGAACGGGCCTTATCTAAGGGGCAAAAGATGAGCCAAGTTACATCCACATTCGGAAAAACAGGACTTCATGTCCACACGAATCCAAAAGACCATGAGGCGGTTCTCGCCTTCTTATGTCGTTTTGCAAATCGACGGACGCTGCTTCGAGCAATCCAGGGAATCTGTGCGTTCGTCGTAACCTTGACTATGCTGTCGACCTTGGTTGTTTTTGCGGACGGGATGCGCTGGCTCAGCGATCCCGTCAGGTGGTCGATCAGTTGCAGCGTTTACTTTGC
>CAITIF010000952.1 GCA_903892365.1 uncultured Pirellula sp.
GAGAAGGGCTGGGGATGAGGGGGAAGACGTCAGTAAAACTAGGAGCTGCCAAAGTTTTTTAGGGTGGGCGTTAACCCCTCACGCCCGACCCCTCTCCCCTGATTACAGGGGCGAGGGGAGCGAAGAAATAGTCTTGGGTGTTAGCACTCGTCCCCTGGCTCCGGCTGGGGAAGCAATGCATCGGAGGCTTCTGCCTCCTGAAGTTATAGGTGCATGCCTAACGTGAGGCGGAGCCTCCAGGGCAGTGCGTTCCAAGGCGGAGCCTTGGAACGAGTGCTAAAGATCCGCAAGCCTACCGGCGAACGCTATCTCGCATCGCTTGCATCAACTGGGCGCTCGGTTGCGGAATATCGATTCGCTCTTGGTTTCCTGCTCGATCCTTGATGATGACTGTCATCTCGATCGGCTCCTGACGTCCCTTGTTCGGCTCGATGGAAACGGAAGGAATCGGTGGAACACCCACCGAAACACTGGCTAGTTCTTCGTCGTTTCGTTCGTTGAACAGCCGCTGAAGCCCCAATTTCGATAGTTGATGGTAGACAACGTCCGCAGCGCTATAGAGCCCTTCTTTCAAAGTTGGATCAGCTGCATAGCAAACGCCAATCAACTCACCTCGTTCATCAAAAAGTCCACCACCGCTGCGCCCCTCGACAGGCTGCCCATCCACTTCGACATTTGGGGGACCTACGTAGCGATTCAATTTGGTAATCTGAGAAACCATCTGGGTGGGGTCTGCCCCGCGATTGCATCCCCAACTGCTCACTTTTTGGCCCTCGGAAAGTCGTCGGTTCTTAGGAATTAAACGCGCTACCGGCATTGCGACGGACGGACGAAAAGCGACCAATCCAATATCCATGTCACTCGCTTCAAAGTCGACCAAGGTCCCAGGAAAGGACATCGTTCTTCCGCCGACAAACGTATCGATGATAATGCTTGCCGAGCCTTGCATGTCGCGGAATAAATGCCCACATGTCAAAACCAAGGCCTCGCCGTTGACCATGTCGATCACGGTTCCTGTTCCCACTGAATCTTGATTGGGTTCCACAATGCGAATCCGAACCGTCGATTCACGATTCCGAGCCGGGCTGGACATCGCTTCCAACGTAGGACTCGAAGTCAAACGACCAGGGGCTGCTTGGGAAGATGCTTGGGAAATAGCAAACGCTGAAGCGGCCGATGAGGCAACGGGAATCATCGCCAACGGCGACTGACCTCGCACCACAGCAGCCGATGATTCACTTCGATTTTGCACCTTTTCCGAGAGGCTTCGCATGCTATCGACCGACGACGCCGATTCCATCCGGCGACTCAGTTCACGGTAATCCACTGGGCCCAAAATGCGATCTACCTCGCGACCATTTCGAATTAAAACCGTTGTTGGAACATTCTGAATCTGCCAACGCATTGCGATGTGCGGATCTTTCTTCGTGTCGAATCGACGAACAACCCATCCGTCCTGAATGGCCTTATCAGTCGTCGTGTGCATGTTCAAACATTGCTCGCAACCTTCGGAGGAAAACTCCAAAGCAATACAGTCGCCCGTTGATTGGGCCAATAAGAAATGCGTCGAGAAAACCAAATGGCTTACGGCAACCAGGAAAAGGCCAAGGAAAACATTGCGTCGAAACATAAAAACAGATCCTTCTGTTGCTCGATTCTGTGTGGCTACTGGCCGCCAACTTGGCCATAGGCCTGTCATCCCGACCACGGCACCAGGAACTGGTCGGAGTGTCCGAAATTCACTCCGGGGATTCAAGACCAAAGATGATGTTTCATGGCTGCTTAGCTAGCTTACCCCAAGTCGGACAGTGACGGTTCCGACTAGTTTTGTTCAGTCCCGACTTGAAATCACCGATACTCCTGCGATAGGCTCCCGTAGCGAACCGCACAAGCCTGTTCTTTCAAGTTCCATGGAATGAAATCATGCGTCATCTAGCCAGACTTTGGATCATCCCCGCCGTCGTTGCAACGCTAGCAAACACCTGCACAGCCCAAAACCAAACCCGCGACGGGGCTCTGATGGGTGGCGTGGCAGGAGCGTTGATCGGTGGCGTTGTTGGCAAACAAAACAACGAGACAACCGAGGGGGCTTTGATCGGTGGTGCAGTTGGCGCTTTGGCAGGCGGTGTGATTGGTAACCAACGGCAACAAGCGGAACGCCAACGGTACTACGATTCCAGGTACAACCGACCTACTTATTACGAACAACGAACGTACGTGCAGACACCTACGCAACGCGTCGTAACGAATCGACGGCCTGTCACTACCGCCGAAGTGATCAACATGACTCGAAGCGGTGTAAGCGATGCTGTGATTGTCGCTCATATTCAATCCAACGGGGTCGCTATGCAACCCGATGTGAACGACGTTATCTTGATGAACCAAGAAGGGGTCAGCGACTACGTGGTCACGGTAATGCAGCAAACGGGAATGGGCTATCGAGCCAATGCCGGCCATTACCAAGCACCCACCCGCGTCTATCGAACCTATCCACAGCCCGCCGAGGTTGTTGTTCACGAGGAGTATTACACACCACCGCAACC
>CAITIF010000953.1 GCA_903892365.1 uncultured Pirellula sp.
GACATGTTTCAGTACATGTACCGAGCCAAGATCGAATCGGCCTGGGTCCCATTGAGCCAGCCAGGAATTGTGACTATTCCACTCAGCTTCGTAGCCATCGTGGTTGTATCGTTGCTATCCCCAACGAACCGTTTGCCAGAAGCAGCATCTTAGTTGTCTTTCATGGCGTGCAAACGATGCAGAATCACCGACGCCATGTCCACTTGAAGCGCCGCCGCAGTAGCCCTCCAGCCAGGCACCGCATTCACCTCAAGCAAGACATCGCGTCCATCGCGAGTCGGCAAGATATCGACCCCGACCATCCAACCCTGGACAGCTCGACTTGCCCGAAAAGCGATATCGATTTGCTCGAACGAGGGTTCATGTGGGATCGCATTCCCACCTCGCGATACATTCGAACGCCAATCCCCATGATTCTCGCGGCGCACGCAGAACAACTCGTCGCCAACCACGAGCAAACGCAAGTCGTAGCCTGTGCTTTCCAGGAATTCCTGGATGTAGATCACGGAATGGAGTTGCTCGAGCGTACTGAATACACGCCACGCGATGTCGACATCAGTAATTCGGACAATGCCGCGTCCTTCCCCCCCGAAGATAGGCTTTACAATAACGTCTCGTCCCAGAGCCTCGAACGCTTGAAGGGCCTCGGTTCTTGTCTGGCAACAGATCGTCCTCGGTGTCAGCAAGCCCGCCCGGCGAGCAACATCTAACGTCAGCCATTTATCAATTGCAATCTCAAGACAACGAGGTGGGTTTAGCACCGAGACTCCGGATTGATGGGCTGAGTGCAAAGCGTTCATGCGAAACACGATTTGCTCAAGAGAACCAAGCGGCATAGTGCGAACCAAGACTGCATCGTAGTCCGTAAGATCAACAGGAATGTCGGGGGCCGACGAGGAAGTTTCCACATCAACTTGGCCAGGAATGACCGACTGTACCGTGGCGGGATTCTTGCTTTGCGACCAGACACTTAACTTGGCGAACGACAACGGCTGAACCGTCGTAGCAAGCGACGGTGGCATGTGGTGAGCGGCTCGCACCAGATCACGCATGTACCAACCGGTTGGTGATCCAAGCACCCCCACTTGGAAGGATGCATCGCTTTCAGGTCGTCGCGCTCTTGGTTCACTCATGAGCGACGAGTTCGCCGAAGGATTCTTTCAAGATATCGGGGCGAAGTCCGCCGAATCGAAAGGAGCGTCCTGTTTTCAAATTGATCAAGGTAATCATGGCAGGGCTAAACAGACCGGGATCGACCTTGTAAAAGTCATACTCGTATTGCTTGAAGGTCTTGGCAAAGGGTAGACCGAAATCCTTCGACGTCAGGCTGGGGATCTTGGGTCCAATTTCTTGAAGAACACTGTCATCCGTATGCACCCACAAGGTCACGTGTCCTCCGTACAAGATAGCATCGTTGGTACGGCCGATCCCCTGGACGAAGTCCGGTGCTGGTGGCGGAAGAGGCGCCGAACCATATCCAGAAACAACATTCTTCAGGTCAAACCCAAGTTCGAATAGTTTGTGCATGGATGTTTCGACGGATCGCGCGACCACTTGGACAGTACCAGCGATCGATCGAGTTGGAGCGACGCACAAAACAACATTTTGCACCGAAGTATTGCATTCGGCGGCAACATATTCACAAACGGTCTCGTTAGGTAAAACATCGCATTCGAGAACTCCAACGGTGTGAAGGCTCGTGTCGACAAGACTCAGGTGCTGAAGAACATGTTCTTTGCCACGTTTGATTCGCATAGGTCCCGAGCCCATCGCAAAAAACTTTTCGTTGGTAACGGGCCATCCGGCGTATTGGGAAGCCATGCAAGCGTGCACAGGGTCATCGGTGGCAACTTGGATCAGCGGCCAAGGACCGATCGAGTAGTCGGCGGGGTGTGGAGTGATTTTCACCCGGTCGGACATGCAAATTCGGGCAAGATTCTGACCGGCCAGGACACCACCCAGGGCGTGAACGCCGAAGTCCAAGACGGTCGCTCCGTTTTGATAGCGATGAACGCCGATTCGCCAAGCGTCCGCGTGCCCGATTGCGGACTTGCAGATACCAAATGCTTGGTCATTGAGGAGCAGATTGGGCGAAGGGGGGGATACGTTTTTGGAGGATTCGGACATGAAATGGGAACGTTTCAGGCGAAAAACATGGAATTTGGGATAGGTGGCAGTAGGCGTAGTATAGGCGTGGCATACGTTTTCGTGGAGATCTAGGCTTTGTTTCAAAAGTGACACAAGGAATATGTTGTGGGGGATTGTTGGATAGCGGCGCCTGGATAAAACGGGAACGGCAATTGACGAACGGTCGTTCTGGTTATAAAAATGGTGGAATAAGCGTCCGTGGC
>CAITIF010000954.1 GCA_903892365.1 uncultured Pirellula sp.
CCGAGCTCGGTAATGTTTGGATCAGAAACTCGGAGATGGTCCGGCAACGCATTATTCTCCGATTGAGCATGCCGGATCAAAATCAAACAGGGAAGATGATGCATGAAGATTTTCGCTGATTGATCGCGAGTGTTACGGAAACGTGAATAAAAACAAAGGCCAGCAATGTACTTAGCCATCGGCTCTTCGTCAAAAGCCCATTTCCGGTTATTTATAGCGGCTGACTTGAGCCGTAGGCGCTAGCCGCGACAGTTATTTCCTTCTTGGAATCATTTCTGCGGCTAGCGTCCGCGGCTCCTTAGGAAAATCCGGGCTAGCGACCTTGGTCGAGTAGAAATAATCTGTTGTTAAAGATACCCTAGACGCAAAACGTAATGACTCGTGCAAGGGACGCTAAATCCATGTGGGCAAATCTGCCTGAATTAGTTCGAAAAAAAGCTTGGGAGACAAAATCCTTGCATATGCGTTGCGACGCTCACCTCGATGTGGCTCCGGAATTCGCTTTCGGAAGACATCGTGGACCAGCGCCTTGTTTTGCACATCATGCAGCAGTGCTGATCGGGCTGGTCCCAAATGCCAGTGGCTCATGGAGCATCCCACTGACCGTTCGCGCAAAAAACCTAGCGGATCACGCTGGGCAGATTTCTCTACCTGGAGGCCGATCGGAGGCGGGTGAAACGACTTGGCAAACGGCGACTCGCGAGTTCAGCGAGGAGCTTGGATGCAGCTTAGACTACATCCTTCCCGTAGCGCAGCTTCATCCCGTTTTTGTCTATGCCAGTCGCCATGTGGTGCTTCCCATGGTCGCAGTATGCACACGACCAATCGAATTCACGCCGAATCCAGACGAAGTTGCTGAATTGATTTTTCTTCCGTTGGAAGATCTGATCGACGATCAGGCAATCCGAATCGGGACCATGCAACGCGG
Source organism: uncultured Pirellula sp. (assembly GCA_903892365.1). Lineage (GTDB taxonomy): Bacteria > Planctomycetota > Planctomycetia > Pirellulales > Pirellulaceae > JBKCUI01. Next base: position 929 of record CAITIF010000954.1, read on the forward strand.
TACCACCCATTTTGAAGTCCCAGGGTTCTGGGTCGACGAACACTTCGTCTGGGGAGCAACCGCCATGATCCTAGCCGAACTTCGATCGATCGTTCGAGAATTACAACACGGAATCGATCACTAAAGAGATCACTTAGGAAAGTAAAACCATGGATCTTCAACTTGCCAACCGCATCATTTTGGTCACAGGTGGCGCGAAGGGAATAGGCGAGGCCTGCACCAAAACATTAGCGAAGGAACACGCAGTCGCATGCATTCTTGGTCGCAATCCTACCGAAGCAAGCTCACTGTGCGAATGGGCTAGCGACCAATCCTTGCAAGTGGAAAGCTACGCATGCGAACTTACCGCCCCCGAGAGCATTCTCGATGCGGTGCAGCAGGTGCTTAACAAACACGGACGCATTGATGGTGTCGTCAACAACGCCGGCGTCAATGATGGAGTTGGTCTGCGCGACAGTGTCGAGGCGTTTCGTTCCTCGCTCGAGAAGAACTTGGTCCCCGCTTTTGTTCTTGTCCAAGCTTGCTTGGATTCGCTCATCAAAACCAAGGGTGCCATCGTCAACATCAGCAGCAAATGCGCCACCACCGGACAGGGAGGAACCAGTGGATATGTCGCTGCCAAAGGTGGCTTGAACAGCCTGACTCGCGAATGGGCCCTTGATTTGGCCAAGTATGGAATTCGCGTCAATTGCGTTGTGCCCGCCGAAGTCATGACCCCGATGTACGCTCGATGGATTGAAAGCCGCCCCAACCCAGGCGAGACACTGCAACGCATCGAAAAGTCCATTCCTCTGGAAAATCGCATGACCAAAGCGGTGGAAATTGCAGAAACGGTCGCTTTTCTCCTTTCGCCTTGCAGTTCCCACACGACAGGACAGATCATGTTTGTCGACGGGGGATACACGCACTTTGATCGCGCATACCAAGCCTAGTGACTTGGAATCCGTAACGAAGCTAGCGCCTTGTGATGTTGCGCATGTTTGGCCCAGTTTCGCATGTTAGGCCTAGAGGGCCGACATATCCAATGCCGGTGGCGCGAGCCAAATGGCACTCACTTTGTAGTTTGCGCAAGCAAATTACTGGGCCGCGGGCGCTAGCCGCGTTACGGCTTCCCTGCCAAATACGGTTATCGCGGCTAGCGCCCGAGGCTCAAGCAAAACCGTCAAAACGACAAACAAGCTCGAAGCAAACGCAAAGATTGCCAAAGACTTGGCATTTCGCAAAATCCAGTTCAGAAGTACGATTTTGGCAGCGTTTGTCCCAAGATTTATCTAAGAGATTATGAAAATGGCCAAAAAGAAAAAAGCTGCTACGAAGTCCAGTTCCAAGAAGCCGGGCCGAATTGTTATGCGGACAGGTGAAGCCCTGGTGGAAGCCGAACCAGCATGGTCTGCCGCAGAACCTGAAGTGGTGATTGGAGAATTGGATGGACCCGTTGGATACGCCATCGCTCAGATGATCGGAAACCAAGCCAAAGGTCACTCCAAGATTTTCGCCATCCTCAATTGTGATGTTCAAGTGAAGCCGGCAACCGTCATGGTCAGCAAGGTCACAGTCAATTCCGAAAAATACACCAACATCCTTATGGGAACCGTCCAAGCAGGAATCGCTCACGGTGTACTGGACGCTGTTCGCGCTGGACATATCCCGAAATCGAAAGCCAACGATCTCGGCATCATCGTCTCCGTCTGGTTGGATCCATCCATTGTAGACGCCAAATACGATCCAGAGATTCTGTTCCGAACCAATCGCGAAGCGACAACCAAGGCGATCGCTAAGGCTATGAACCATGAACCGTCGATCGATTTCTTGCTGGCCAATCAAGATTCGATCCCGCACTTCTTTCATCAACTCGCGTTAGACGGCAAACTATAAATTGCCAAGCTTGAGCTACCTTCAGGCCGTTTTGGCTTACGTTTTGTGGGGCATCTTCCCTTTGTATTGGAAGCTGCTCCCTCGCGAAAATTCATTCGAAATCATTTGTCACCGGATTGCCTGGTCCCTGCTGACGCTGGTTATCTGCATCAGCATCGTTCGTCAATGGAAAGATGTTGGCGCAGTACTTCGGGATAAAAAACGACTGGGGCTCTGTTGTATCGCAGCCTTTTTGATCAGCACCAACTGGTTCGTGTTCATTTGGGCGGTTCAGCAGAAGTACGTTATCGAGAGCAGCTTGGGATACTTCATCAATCCCATGTTTAACGTCGTATTGGGAGTCATCCTTTTTAAGGAACGCCTCCACCCCCTGCAGTGGCTGGCCGTGGCCATCGCCGCCACGGGACTGCTGGTGATGACCGCCGGGAATGATGGCTTCCCTTGGCTGGCGGTGACACTGGCAACTAGCTTCGCTCTGTATGCTGCCGTTAAGAAAAAAACAACCCTTCCTGCCATCGCCGGCCTTGGAATGGAAACGGCAATCTTGCTTCCGATCGCTTTAGCCGCCATCGCCTATTTTTCCTACGCGAGTCCTCAAGCTTCCAATCGCACATCGACGGAATGGGGCTTGCTTCTCTTTGGTGGACCGATCACAACAATCCCCTTGGTTTTATTCGCTGCAGCGGCCAAAAAAGTCCCGATGGCGGCGATGGGGATGCTCCAATACATCGCTCCAAGTTTGCAGTTTGCCTTTGGCATATTTTTGTTTCAGGAGGTCGTGTCACCCCAAAGGCTTTTTGGATTTGGAATCGTTTGGTTAGCTTTAGTTGTATTTACTGGGTATTTGATCGCTTCCGCTCGGTACCAAAAGAAGTTAACGTAACGACTTCGTTAGAAATCGATGAATTCACGTCCTTGGGTCGAGTTCGAATCGCATGAGCCAGTCGTCACTTTGGGATCGCCTTTTTCGCAAGAAATCCATTCAACAGCTTCATGACGAGTCGAGTCAGAGGGATGTCGATGGGCATTCTCTCAAGCGAAGCCTCGGGCTTGTCGATCTGACCTGTTTCGGTATTGCCGCCGTCGTAGGGGCCGGAATCTTTTCAACACTTGGCAAAGCTGCAGCAGACGGCGGGCCTGCCGTTGCTATTTTATTTCTATTGACCGCCATCGCATGCTTGTTCTCCGCTTTGTGCTATTCGGAATTCGCATCTCGAATCCCCGTCAGCGGAAGCGCCTACACCTATTCTTACGTCGTTTTCGGTGAATTGGTTGCTTGGCTCATTGGCTGGAACTTGTTGATGGAGTATGCCATCGGCAACAGCGTCGTCGCCTTTTCCTGGTCGGACTACTTTTCCAACCTGCTAAATGGGTTTGGGATGCCGCTTCCAGATTGGTTGCAGACAGACTACTACTCCTGCGCGGAAGCGTTACGCAATCAAAATCTTCTGGAAGAGGACGCCGCGAAACAAGCGGCCCGCTCCAAGCTCATCGAAATATGGAACGGAGCCCCCGAACTGGCTGGACTGAGAATCATTCTGGACCTCCCCGCATTGATGCTCAACTTCATTGTGACCTTTTTGGTTTACGTCGGAATTCAGGAATCCAAGATTGTTAGCAACGCCATGGTGGCTCTGAAACTTTCCGTGGTCATCGGCGTGATTTTGATCGGCGCTTTCTATGTCAAACCGGACAATTGGGTTCCCTTCGCACCCAATGGGGCAACCGGCGTTTTGCTGGGCATCTCTTCGGTCTTCTTTACCTACATTGGCTTTGATGCCATATCAACGACAGCCGAAGAGTGCAAGAATCCCAAACGAGACTTGCCTCGTGCAACCATGCTGACATTAGGTATTTGCACATGCCTTTACGTCGCATTGTCTTTTGTCATCACTGGAATGGTCAGTTACAAGGAATTGAGAGTCGACGATCCACTTGCAATCGTGTTCTCGAAGAACAATCTGAATTGGCTTTCCGGTGTTGTGTCCCTCAGCGCGGTGGTGGCCATGGCAAGCGTGTTTCTCGTGTTTCAGCTAGGACAGCCGCGCATCTTTCTGAGCATGGCCCGTGATGGATTGATCCCCAAACGTTTTGCATCGATCCATCCAAGATTTAAGACCCCATCATTTGCGACCATCATCACAGGCATCGCTGTCGCGCTGCCAACCTTATTCCTGAATTCCCAGTTGGTCACTGACCTTTCTTCCTTGGGAACCTTGTTCGCATTCGTTTTGGTGTCCGGTGGAATCTTGGCCATTAGTCCCAACGATAAATCGCACGGCGACGGCGACAAATCGGGCTTTCGCGTCCCGTATATCAATGGCCAATACATCGTTACCGGGCTCTTTGTTACCTACAACGGCTTTATGCGAAGCATGCCATCCAACCATGATCTTACGCGTGACTGGAGCTGGGAGAAATTCCCTTACCTGACCTTCTACCTCGTGTTCTTGGTTATGAGTATCCTGACATGGCGAAAGCAATGGTCCGTCATCCCGGTTTTAGGGGTTATCACCAACCTCTACCTTATCGCAGGAATCGGCCATTGGAATTGGCTTCGGTTTGGTGTTTGGTGCGCCATCGGATTGGTTGTTTACTACCTGTATGGACTTCGACGCAGCCGAGTCGCAAGCTAAAGACGTCGTTACCATGCGTTTGCTGATCGATGGCTACAATTTGATGTTTCAAAGCGTCGTCGTGAACTCTAAAAAGGATGGCAAAAACGCTCTTAGGATTGCACGAGGCCGATTGATGGAACAACTGATCGCGTTGCTTGAACCCGAGGAACGTCCTCAAACCATGATCGTCTTCGATGCCAACAACGCTCCACCCGGCTTGCCAGAACGCTTGAGCCAACAAGGGATACAGTTGATCTTCGCTCGCGACTGGGCATCGGCCGACGAACTCATTCAATTCGAGATACGAAAGCATCCGACCCCAAAACGATTGACGGTTGTGTCGTCCGACCATGCGATCCACAAAAAGGCAATCGCTCGTGGCGCTCGCGTGCTGGACAGCGATCATTGGCTGGAGGAACGACAACAGCTGCTTTCCGAACGCATGGAACAATCTCAAAATCCAGAACCATCGCCGCTTGAAGAAAAACAACGCCGATTATCCGAACAAGAGCGAGATCAATGGCTTCGCGATTTCGGACTGTAGTCTATGCGTTGCTTAGCCCTCCACTTCAACAGATGTGCCTAACGGTCGTGGTCGAAGATTGGCTCTGGTTTTGCGTCCTTTCGAGTACGAGTACCGTGTCACTGAGTACGAGTAAGAGTACGAGTAAGAGTAAGAGGAAATCCGAGCCGATACACGAACTATGAATGGAATTCAAAAGATCAGGCGAAGTCACTTTGCTAGGACCGAACAGCAGCCTCGTCTGTCGGCAACGGCTTGGGGCTCTTCTTTGGCCAAAGGGCCACGACATTCGCAATGAGCACTAACGCTCCGCCCAAGACCAACGGGAAGGAAAGCTCCTCATTCGGAAACGCAAAGGATGCTGAAATGCTGCCAAGAAAGCTTGGCAAAAACAACGCAGCCATCGATGCGAAAACGGGCTCAGTGCTGTAAATGACCGATGCTTGAACCGCGGTCACATGCGGTTGATATCGATTCATCCCAAGGAAAGCTAGTACGGAACAGAAGAACGCCAGGAAGACGAACAGCCCAAGGAACATCGGCGAGAAAAAGAGCCTATCCGAGAACATCCGAAGGCTGTCCTGCTGATTTTCAACTCCGTTCGCTAGTTCGATCTGGTTGTGTTGCAAGCACAGAAATGTAACTGCGGCCGCCACAGCAACTGTCAGAAACATGCTGGGCGTAATGGCTGTGGTATTTAGCCGTTTTCCGTAATAGTCCACCAGCAACAACTGCCCAGTGAACAAAACAGAACCTAAAGTCGTCAGAGTATCCCCCGTTGTCCATTGCTCATCGCGTCCGATGCAATACTCAATTGCCATTGGCTAACTTGTAGCAGCCCGGTCAAAAGAGAAACACCCAACAAAGCGATCAGGCCTCCAATCCAGACATTGGATGTTGGTACACGTCGCAAAACCAGGGCCGAGAATAAAGGGGTGAAGACGGCAGTCAAGCTGGTCAAAAAGCCACTTCGCGACGCCGGAATCGTAGCGAGCCCCAAAACCTGCAACATCAACCCAAAGTAAAAGAACAGACCTACGATTGCCCCAGCTCGCCATTCCGCCATAGAAGCATTCAAGACCAGCTTGTAACCTAAGAAACACAACAACAAGAAAGCCACCGCAAAACGCATTGCTATCATTCCAGCGGTGAAAGCGACCCGAAGACTGGAATCGATTTGCGAGCTCTCCAAACCAGCCGCATGCTCCATCTGGAGATTCATCGATTTAATGATCGGAAACGATAGCCCCCACAGGGCGTTCACGGCGACCAACGCAAAGATAGCAACAAAAAGCTGCCAGCGGACTTGAAACTTGTTTTCTAGATTTGAATCTACCGACATACGATTGCTATTTCCATAGTGCAACGACAAGTACTACGATCAGGTTGTTAACGGACAGCATTGTAGTTGCAATGGTTCTCGTGGTAACCTGACAATGCTGGCATTTTGGATCCATAAGGGGTATCTCACATGACTCGTGTCAACAATGCATTTCAATCGTCCACTAGCACTCCGACAAGCTCCGCAGCCAACTCCCTGCAAGGAAATGGACTGAACGATATCGATTTGAATCAGTTCTTGAACCTGATGATCACCGATTTGCAAAACCAAGATCCATTGAATCCAACGGACAACGCAGCGCTTCTACAACCAGTAGGTGAACTTCGCAGCATCAGCTCGAGCGACCAGTTGGTCAGTACGCTGAAGTCATTCTCCAATACTCAAGAACTGACGACCGCCAGCAGCTTAATTGGGAAGACTGTAAAGGGTTTGGATACTCAGGCAAGTGAGATAGACGGGGAGGTTACGAGCGTTTCCATCAAGATTGACGAAAAAGATCGTACGAAGCGTCAGGTCCAGGTTCATGTCGGAGACAAAATTGTCGATATCA
>CAITIF010000955.1 GCA_903892365.1 uncultured Pirellula sp.
AGCCGGCTTGCTCAAGTCGATCCTATGTATGGAGAATGGGTTATATCCAGCACATCAACGACTGAATAATTTAAGCCAGCGCATTCCTTGGAACGATATTCCATTCTTCGTACCTCGGGAAGTTTCTACGTGGACACCCAACGATCAAGGTGAACGCTGGGCTGCAATCAATGGTTTTGGAATTGGTGGCTTGAATGCGCACGTCGTCGTGCAGTCTGGGGAACTGGCTGAACGAAAACGATCGATCCCCACGCGATCCACGGAAAATCGTCCATCCCATGGAAGTGCGGCAAAATCTTCCCGTCCTTGCGAGATCGCAGTCATCGCGACAGGATGTATTCTACCAAATGCACTCGACTGGGATTCGTTTCGTCGCATCATCCGTGAAGACCGAATAGGCACTCGGATGCTATCGGATTCAAGATGGATATCACCACCTTCCAATCCCAACACAGCCATTAGCACGCTTGGGGCAACCATCGGTGGATTCACGGACGATTTTGTTTACGACTGGCGGCGTCACAAAGTTCCACCGAAGCAACTCGCAAGCGCCAGCCCGTTGCAGTTTATGATTCTGGAAGCAGTCGATCAGGCTATTCGCACTTCAGGAGTGCTTGAGTCGGCACAGTATAGGGCGAACACCGGAGTAGTCGTGGGTACGATCTTCGGAGGAGATTTTTCGAACCAATTACAAATGGGCCTTCGTGTTCCTGATATCCAACGCCGCTTGCGAAGCCTTTGGCAATCGGAAGGCATGGATGCGAATGCGATCGAACAAGCGCTGGATTTGTTTGGAAAGAAAATCATCCAAGCGATGCCAGCTTTTTTTGATGAAACCGGAAGCTTCACCAGCAGTTCGCTTGCCTCCCGAATCACTAAGACATTTGATCTGATGGGTGGCGCGGTCGCTGTCGACGCGGCGCATGGTTCGTCCGGTGCAGCTTTGATGTACTGCGTTGATCAATTGCAACAAACTGAAAATGAATTCATGGTCTGTATCGGCGCTCAACAGGATATGGGCCCGATGAAGTTTGAAGGTTGGTCAGCCAATGGTTGGCTCGGCTCCAAGCATGGCCAATCAGCACTCCATCCAAGCTCCGACGGAACGTTCCCTGGCGAAGGTGCCGCAGTCATGCTCCTGCAAAAGGTTCGGCATGGGCAAACGCCAATATCCAAGCCGCTCGCTTATGTTCGAGGTATTGGTACCAGCATGGATACGATGGGTGATGTTAGCTTCTCTCGGTCTGCCAGACGTGCAAACCTGGAAACAGAACATCGAGCCCAACCCGCAAATGTACGATTCTCCCCCATGGGTGTGCCTGCGATCGATGAACCTTGCAAAAAAGGGGTCCGTGAGACGTTCGGTGCAATCGGCGGTGAATCGGATGAGCCGGATTTCAAAACGGCGAATGACTCATTTGGTCACCTAACCGGTGGGTCTGGTATGGTCGAGTGTCTAGCGAGCATTGCTCACGCCGCCCTGGAGGATTCCAAAGCGGCCAGTCCAATAACTCGGAACATGGTGCAAATCGGAAGCCCATGGGAATGCATTTACAGCGTTATTATCGATGTGTTGAAGGAAAAAAATGATTAGTCAATCCCGCGGAAATGTGGAAGACCAAGTAGTAGGTGCCGAGGTTATCGAGGAAGGCATCCTGCATTTCGATGCTACTGCGCGACGTCGAGACCGAATGCGGTCGAAAGCGAATTCAGAACCAACCCCCGTTGCCTCCCCTGCAAAACCGCTACCGGTTGCTCCAAAAGCCAGCCCCGCGTCAACCAACGCTCCGGGGACTTCGCACGATTCTTGGAAGAGCCGCGTTCAACAGGCTCCACCTGCCGTAGCCTTAGCCACGCCAGTGGAAGTAATCCCACCGGTCGCATCAGCCACCGCAGTATCTACCACCGCAGTATCAGCCACAGCAGTATCAGCCACAGCCGTATCGACCATTTCCGAGGACGAGTACCGATCGTTCTTGGTTGGGTTTGTAGTGGAGCAAACGGGCTACCCGGAAGATATTGTCGAATTGGACTCGGATCTTGAAGCGGATCTCGGAATCGACAGCATCAAGGTCGCTCAAATGATGGGTGAGTTGCAGGAACGGTTCGAACTGGACCTAACCAAGATCCAAATCAAGTCGTTGGATGAACTGAGAACTCTTCGGCAGATCATCCAAGTCCTGCCGAAGTCTTCCGATTTCGTTACTCAGAAATCGGCTACACCTACCATCGCCCAGACTCCGCCACCTGCGGCCGTTGCACAACCAGCCGTATCGGTAAGCCCCATCGCCAAGGTCTCCAACCCAGCAACGGCTCCTGGGCTTGGCGATGAAGCGTTGCGAACCGAGATGACCAAGTTTTTGATCGAGTTTGTCGTCGAGCAAACGGGCTACCCCGAAGATATTGTCGAGCTTGATGCCGATCTCGAAGCGGATCTTGGGATCGACAGTATTAAGGTCGCCCAAATGATGGGTGAACTGAATGAACACTTTGGCCTCAATGTTAGCTCGCTCCGAAGCAAAACCTCGGACGACTTTAAGACCCTACGCATGATCGTCGATACGGTCTTGGCGGCTGGCGTTACGGGAGTGGCTGCAGATGTTAAGGGATTGGGCAATGATGTTAAGGGAGCGGGCCCTGGCGCGGCCGTCATGCCACAATCATCACCCTCGATCCAACACTCAATTGAACAACCGACGAGCACGGTTGTTGCACCCGTTCGCAATGGAAGCTCGGGAAATCGATCGCCTCAGGCGTTGCAAAAGTTCTTGGTGGACTTCGTCGTCGAACAGACAGGATACCCAGAGGATATTGTCGAACTGGACTCGGATTTAGAAGCGGACCTTGGCATCGACAGTATCAAGATCGCTCAAATGCTTGGTGAGTTGAAGGAGCACTTCGATCTCGATGTGTCCGACTTTGGAGTCAAATCCATGGACGAGTTCAAGACTCTTCGGGCCATCATCAACAAGATCGCACAATAGCCTTACTGGCTGGGTAAATTATGCCACTACCATTTCATCAACAACCCATTGCCATTGTCGGTATGGGCTGTCGTTTGCCTGGCAGTTCCAGTCTTGATGCCTATTGGAAACTGATTGAAAGTGGTGGATCTGCATTAGGCGAACTCCCCCCAAGTCGACTGAATCAACAACTTTATTTCGATCCTAACACTTGCTCGCGACCGCGCACTTTGACTCGGCTAGGTGGGATCGTCGATCCCTACCTGGGCCTGCGTTCGAACCATCATTTGTCCGAGAAGGATATTGAGGCGGCGGATCCAGCTCAATTAGAACTGGTGAGTGTCACCGAGGATGCGATCGCGCACGCTGGCTGGACAGATAGCTCGTTCGTTGGCAAAAAGACGGGGGTCTACGTCGGTCACACTCGTGGGTCCGGTCGAACCGGTGAGCTTGTCTATCGTTCGCTAGTTGCCGAGACTGCGCAATGGTTAAACGAAGTGCCTGCTTTTGCAGCCATGGGGCCGGAAGAACGTCGCATGATTATCGACGCGATTGTTCAGCAAACCAAGATGGATTATCCCGGAACAGACCGGCTTCACCCTGAGCGCTTGGACGCGTATCAAGGCTCCTATCTTATCAGCAGAGCGTTCAATCTAAATGGTCCTTCTATTTCCTTGAACGCTGCGTGCGCATCCTCATTGATCGCTCTTTCCTATGCAACGCAGGCATTGCGTTTGGGGGCCATTGATGTCGCTGTCGTCGGGGGAGGATCCTTTGTCGAATTTGATAGTCTGGTCCTATTCTCTCGCGCGGGCAGTGTATCGAAGACGGGTTCGCGTCCGTTCGACGCCGGGGCTGATGGTTTGGTTGCCGCCGAGGGATACGTCATCCTATTGCTGAAGACTCTCGAAAAAGCCATCCAAGATGGCGATTCGATTGCGGCTGTCATTCGCGGTGCCGGCTATTCTTCGGACGGCAAAGGAAAGAGCTTATGGGCACCAAGAAAAGAAGGCCAAGTTCTTGCAATCGAACGAGCCTTTGGCGACACGCTCTCCAAGAAACGTGTGCAGTACATTGAAGCGCATGCGACGAGCACAGCGGTTGGCGATGCGATGGAAATGTCAGCTCTTTCCGAAGCTTTTTCAAGCGTTGTCCAGAATGGTGCACCTCGCATTCCCATTGGCAGCGTTAAGGCAAATATCGGACATACCTTGGAAACCGCTGGCCTTGCTGGCCTTGTGAAGGCTGTACTTGCCATTCAGAACAAGACCATCCCACCGGTCGCCTATGTGCGTGAGCTCAATTCGAAGGTCGACTGGGCGAACTCCCCATTGGTGGTTCCACCTGCCAAAGCTGCTTGGGAATCACCCAGCCCATCGCACCCAAGGCGAGTAGGTGTGAATGCGTTTGGTATCGGTGGCCTGAACGCTCATATTGTGATTGACGAGTACTGCGCGACCTATGGTGATAAGTACTTTGAGCCAGATGGCGAACTCAATACCCCCTCGAAACGAAAAACGGTATCCACCGCGGCATCGGATAAGAAGCTACCATCTTCCGCACGAACGAGCGAACCGATTGCGGTTGTCGGTCTGGGAATAATATCCCCAGCGGGCTTTGAGACTGATTCGTTTTGGAAATCGGTCGTCGACGGTCAGGTCTGGTTTTCCGAACCACCCGCAGACCGCCTCCAGCTGGCAAATTCTCGCTGGGCTTCAGTCAAGTCACCGGGGAACGCAAAGCTACTGGGTGGATTCCTACGCAACTACCAATACGACTGGCGTAAACATAAAGTTCCACCGAAGCAATTGGAAGCCGCCGATCCACTTCAGTTCATTCTTCTCGACGCGGTCGATCAAGCCATTCGCAACACCGGTATGAAAGCCGACGAGATTCCTCGGGAACGAACGGGTGTCGTCATCGGTTGCGTTTTCGAAGGCGAATTTGGTAACCAATTGCAGATGGGACTTCGCTTGCCCGAGTTTTCTGACAAGCTTCATCAACAGCTTGCGAAACAAGGTTGGCCAATTGAGAAAATAGAGCAGGTCATTGATGATTACCAAGCTTTATTGCTAACACGCATGCCTGCTCTTGTCGACGAAACTGGCAGTTTCACCAGCTCTACACTCGCGTCAAGAATCACCAAAACTTTTGATGTGATGGGTGGCGGAAGCGCGATCGACTCGGGTGGGATTTCCGGATTAGCTGCATTGGATTTGTGCATCAACATCCTGCGTACAGGAGATTCCGATCTGATGATCTGCGCCGCAGGACAACGTCGTTGCGGTCAATATGTGTTCGACCAGATGATGGATCAGCAAAAGCTGAACACGACTGGAAGCTATGTTGTTGGCAACAAAACCTCCCAGGGGCTTGTGCCCGGCGAAGGAGCTGCTGTCCTAGTTTTGAAGCGTCTGTCTGATGCTCTACGCGATGGCAACAAAGTTTTTTCCGTCATTCATTCGGTGGAAACATCGCGTCAAGAAAATTTACAAGATGCCTACGACCAAGTGGATCGAGCATTGGTTCGGCAACTTGAAGCAACGTCTTGCACAACCCTCCAGTATGTAGAATCCTGCGCCAACGGCACCAACGACGATTCTCACGAACTGGAGTCGATCTCTCAGGTTTTTGGACCTTTGGGGGCAAAACCGATTCCTGTTTGCTCTTTGAAAGAACAAGTTGGTGAGACGTTTGGAGCGGCAAGCTTAATGGCCGTTGTTCGCGCATCGCTAGCCCTATCGCAACAGACAATTCCAGCGGCTGTGAAGGCAACAAATCGAGATCGCTACGACCACGTGGTTTGTCCTGAAGTTAGCAATCGCATCGGGGATGACTCGGTAGACGTCCCAAGTAGTGTGGTCGTTCACGCTGTTTGCGAGAATAGTGTTTCAGGATTGTTGCTGACCAATGTTGCCGCGCTCCAGAACGCTGCAAAGACAGCTGAAACTAAGATTTCCGTTTCAAGGAACGTCCATGGTTTGAATCTAGGGGGACGCAATGCTGCGGATCCAGGCTGGGTTCGATTCGGAGCAGACACCATTTCGGAACTCCTGAGCGATTTGCAGGCATGCAGGCAGGAGGGGAATTCATTCAAGAAACAGAAGAAGCGCAGTGCAGAGGACTGGTCGTCTTGTCGATATCGATTGAATATTGTTGCATCGGACGAAAAGGCTTTGTCGACCAAATTGGGGATGGCAATTCATGCACTGGATCAAAATCGATCCTTGAGTAGCCTGCAAAACCAGGGCGTATTCTTTGCGCAGAAGGGGAGTTCACCCAGTGCGGAGATAGCATTCGTTTATTCTGGCCAAGGGTCGCAATACCCTCGTATGCTTGAGTCGCTGGTTACTTCGGATCCAGATTGCAAGCTGGTGAAGGATCAATTGGATAGCATTGTCCAAACATGGGGGCTGGATTCCTTCGACGCGATTGTGAAGGATGATCCAGGGCTTTTGGGGGTCGAACTTCGCAGGACCCAGCTTGGAATTCTTGGATGTGAGGTTCTGCTTACTACTAAACTGCAAGCTCTGAACATTGTCCCAACTCGAATTGCTGGCCATAGCTTTGGTGAGTACGGAGCCATGTTTGGGGCGGGCTGTTGGGATATCCGTACCGCTATGCAGGCATCGGTCATGCGAAGCGATTCCGTAGGCCAAGCGGAAGTTATCCCTGGTCGATTGCTTTGCGCTTTTTGCGATGAGAAAACGGCTAGCTTTGCGTGCAATAGCGCGGACGGGCAGTGTTTTGTTGCCAACTGCAATACGGCCAGTCAAACCGTCATCGGTGGAACAGAAGCTGGACTCGAACTGGCTCGAGCGTTTTTGGAGAAGAACCGCATTCGTGCAATTCCCTTGAATGTACCATTCGCAT
>CAITIF010000956.1 GCA_903892365.1 uncultured Pirellula sp.
AGCGGAATCATCGCTCGATCCAAAGCGATGTCCATTTCCGACAAGCGGCGAAGGTATCTCATCATTTCGGTTTCGCTGCGATACTGATGAAAGACGGATTGCGTCAAGTATTCATCGTCTCGAAACACGTCATTCGGTAAAACGGATTGACTGTTTTCCTCTAGTTCATTTCCTCCGAAAAATCCTAGGATCGTAACAAGTTCTTGCTCCGAAGTTGTTTCGTCGAGCGAAATACTGATGTGCGATGCATCGTATTTTCGCAGATTGAAACCAGCGTCGCAGGCCGACTTCAAAATAGAATCCGTGGACGAGCCGGTTTCGATGGTGAGTGTGTCGAATACTAGGTCGCTGACGATTTTTACTTGGAGATTTCGCAGGGATCTCGCGAGACGCATGGTCAACCCGTGCACTCGAGAAGCGATCGCACGCAGTCCTTCCGGCCCGTGGTAGCAAGCATAGAGAGTTGCCATGATGGCCAACAAGGCTTGCGCGGTACAAATGTTGGAAGTGGCTTTTTCGCGGCGTATATGCTGCTCACGGGTTTGAAGGGCTAGCCGGAATGCGGGCTTGCCATGTGCGTCGATCGATTGCCCAACCAGTCGCCCAGGCAATGTTCGCTTGAACGCATCCTTCGTCGCAAGAAATGCTGCATGAGGGCCACCAAAACCAAACGGAACGCCAAAGCGCTGCGTATTGCCGACAACAACATCCGCCCCTAGTTCTCCAGGCGATTTGAGCAGCGTCAAAGCCAAAACATCGGACGCCATGACCACCATCGCGCGATGTTGGTGGGCTGCAGCGATATGTTCTGAAAAATCACCCACCGAGCCATCGGTTGCAGGATATTGAACCAAAGTTCCGAAAACATTGGTCCAATCAGAAACTGTCTTCGCTTGGTCGAACAGCTTTACCTGAATTCCTAAGGGTTCGGCTCGCGTGCGAATCAGATCAATAGTTTGAGGATGACATCCGGTGGAAACCAAAAAGCAAGTCGCGCTGGGCTGCTTGCTTGATCGAAGGCAAAGAGCCATGGCTTCTGCAGCCGCAGTCCCCTCGTCCAGCAACGATGCGCCGGAGATATCCATGCCTGTCAATTCACAAATCATCGTTTGGAAATAGAACAGGATTTCAAGACGCCCTTGGGAAATTTCGGGTTGGTAAGGTGTGTACGCCGTATACCATGCGGGATTCTCAAGTACGTTGCGTTGGATGACCTTGGGAGTGAACGTCCCATAATAACCGAGCCCAATAAAGCTCTTGAGAACACGGTTCTTGTTCGCAATCGATCGTAGTTCTTCCAAAGCCTGTTCTTCCGTGACGCCGGCTTGCAGATGCATGCGGGTGTTGTCTGCAATGTTGGATGGTATCACTGCCGAAGTTAGCTCGTCTAGCGAACGGTATCCCAATTCATGCAGCATGGCTTCGATTTCATGCTCGCGTGGACCGATGTGGCGACTTACAAAGGGCGAAACCAAAGAATGTGCGTTCGACAGAGCCATGAACTTGCCTCATGAAAACGGGGATAGAGAACGGTTTGGGACGATCAGGTTGACCCCATTTGCAAGCTAGCTTCGCCAGCCAAAAATGCGCATCAACGAACACCTTTTGCTCACCATGGAGCTTCGGTATCCAACTCGCCCCTCTGTCCGTTTACCTGAGAGATCTCGGCACGCGTGCCTTTCCCCTTCGGTGGATTCCTCGCAGTTGCATGAACTGCGGAATCGCTCTCCAGAGACGAAGAAGTGCTGGCGGTTCTTTTGCCTGAGCGGTTCAGGGCCCCTTGCGCCTTCGGCGTTTTGAATCATGTCGTGACCGACTTGATCAAAATCTCTCCCACCAGATTACGTTCGTGCAACCATTGTAGCCGCTAGGCTATGGGACCTACAAGCATAAATGATTACCGCCGGATCCGAATCGCGATCCATTCCTTGAGAATCATGCTCAGTCTTTCTAAATCACCCACTTTCGGGAAGAAGTTTTGAACAAGCAACGGGCCCGAGCTGCTTCGATAATCAGCCGCCAATGGCTCCACATTCACCCCGGCTTGTTCGGCGAGTTTCATCGCTCTAGGTAAATGAAAAGCACTCGTAATCAGGCCGCAACGGCAGTCCTTCCACCATTCCGGGTGCTCTCGCAAGGACGCAAGCTCCGAAAATGTGTTTTGCCCTGCGACCTCAAAAATGTTTTCGTCAGGAATACCTAACGCTTTCCAAATGAGACGCGTTTGCTCGCTGGGATCGTTCCCCGGTTCAAAGC
>CAITIF010000957.1 GCA_903892365.1 uncultured Pirellula sp.
CGGCGAAATCCAACTGCCTACCACTGAACTTACCGAAGAGCAAAAGAAGCAAATACGTGAAGAAGATGCTAAAATCGCCGACGAAGAGAGTCAGGGCGCCAAGAAGCGTTAGTGTTTTGAATGCTACGATAGGGTATCAACAATCGTAGGATCAATTCCGCCGAAACTCGTTTTGCATTTCGGTTTATTCCGAGTCCCCCATCCCATCTTTTCAACAGAGCGATTCTCTATGTATTCCAAAGGGTTCTGGGTTTTTCTAACCCTAGTGTGTTGTCTGGGTTGTGATACAGGATCAGGCAAAGCGGTGCCTGGGACTAGTTCCACCCCCCAGAACTCCGCGAAAGCACTTCCGAAAGTCGCTCACCCTGAATATGCCAATTGGAGCCAGTTCAATGAGAAGGCATTCATCGTACGAAAGAGGGTCGTGACGAACGCTAATGGTTCCATTGTTGTTACCACCAAGATGTGGTTGGACAGCAAGAATGCTAACGAAGTTTCCGTGGGAAGCCAGGTAACCGTCGAACGCCCAGGCGAACCTGTCGAGAAGAATGACGTCAACATTGTCAGCTACCCAGCAACCTACTCTTTGCCAGAAGGCATGGACGAGGCTCGGTTCCTACTTCCTACGGCCAAAGCAAAAGAAACAGGGACTGAGACGGTACAGGTACAAGGAACCAACGTCGAGGCTAAGATTTATGAGTGGGAAGAAAACAACGAAGCAGGTGCAATGACGGTGAAGCTCTGGCACAGCAACTTAATCCCAGGAAAAATCGTTCGTCAAGAGATGTTTACCAAAAGCAGCGAAACCAAAACACAAGAGGAAATCATCGAATTGGTTCTTGAACCATCATCGGGCTCTTAGCATTGCATCCGACAGCGTAGAACAAGTTATCAACCGACGCGTGGCTACGCTTCAAACCTTGTTCATTTGCATCACGAGAACGATGACCAACGTTGCCAGTAGGGCTAGCGATACAATCCCAAGCAAGACAACAATCGTCAGTTGTTGCTTTCTTTTCTGAGCGCGCTTCCTGGCAAGCAGTTGCACCGAGGTCGTGGAAGATTTGGAGCCATCGTTGCTAGCAGAACTTGCTCCGCCAAATAGATCTGTCGAGGTTTCCAACTCTCTCACACTCGGCGGAATCTTGACTTGAGTATCGGGGTACAATTCGGGAAGAAGCTGACTTGCCAATTCCCAATCGCTCGTCCCTTCCTTCCACAGGTACGAGTCCGAAGTGACCCGTCGCTCCTGAATCCAGTCCATTAGTAACTGCGAAGATGCAGGCCCAAACTGACCACCCGTAGGCGGTCGGACGAACCACTTCGCACCAAGCGAATCAGCAAGAATTTTTGGCATTCTTGGCATTTCACTATGAGGAGCAATGGTAGGAGTGGTAGACACGTTCGAACTACCATCCGAAACAGCCACTTTGACTGCCGCAGCCTTCTCCAACGACGGCCCTTGTAATGTGTCTTCCTGGTAAGAAATGGCTCCTACTTCTGGTAAATCCGAGCCCTTCACGGCGATTTCGATTAGTTCAATCGAATATGCAGCGTCTTGATTGGGGATGCGAAACGGCCCTTTGCATTCAGGGCAACGCCCACGCTTTCCGCCCTGGAAATCTTTGACGTGCAATGAAAAATTGCAATGATGGCAAGCGAAACGAATTCCCATGGTTTTGACTGTTCGAGACTCGGGTGTTATCGATAGGATTCATGACACTTGTTGCATGCTTGATCGATTCGGCTGACTGCGGTTCGGGCGAGTTCTGAATCGTTGGTTCGCACCGCTTTGGTCACTTCTTGAGAAGCAACGGACATGGCGGCTGCGAGCTGAGCGTATTGAGGATCATCGGCGTCGGTCATACCAGGTTGGCGTACGACTTGTCCCAACACGGCCAGCAATTCTGCATACTTGATGACCTCGTCCTGGCTGCTTCGAAACTTGCTGTCACTATTGGTAATGGGGGTCAGATTTTCTCGCAGGGCCCATTCCATAATCTGCATGGTAGGGCCACGATCCGCCGTTCTGTCCCAAGTCACTTCCTCGGCATTGCCAGATATCTTGGTTCCCTTGAGCATCGTTTGGAGATCTTGATGACGCAGTTTCG
This sequence comes from uncultured Pirellula sp., assembly GCA_903892365.1. Taxonomy (GTDB): domain Bacteria; phylum Planctomycetota; class Planctomycetia; order Pirellulales; family Pirellulaceae; genus JBKCUI01. Next base: position 2,112 of record CAITIF010000957.1, read on the forward strand.
CCTGATTGAAAACGACTTGAGTGCCAACCTTGCAATTGTCCGCCATGTTCGCAAAAATGCGACGTCCATATTCTGCGGAAGCTTGCCAACGAATTTCTTCTGGGTACTGAGCGACCACCGCCATGATGGTGGCCAAAAGAGTGAATTCCCGACGGGCAATGGGAGCACTTCCGGCAAAACCAGCGGGCGTGGTAATAACCGTATCGAGCCGCGTTTTGGACTCTTTGACTAGGTCTTCAATCGTGCTATCGGTAATCAACGTCTTCCATATTGCGTTGCCCTCATTGGCCCCTTCCGCGTTGGATGCCCCCGAGTCGGAATCGCCAGTGGCAACCGCCCCATTTTTTGAAGCATTGTCGATGGATTCACCCGCCATCGACGATGTGCTGGGGAAATCACCTTGAAGTTGAGCTACCGCATCGGGAAAAAACACGCCCGAAAAATCGTCAGACTTGAACGCCGGCGGAGTCGCTCGCGAGGGTCTTTTCACTGCTTTTTGACCGAAGCTGTTCGAACTAAGCACGAGCATTGCGAGCAGCATCGCGGCCGATATCTTGATGGTCATCCTGGTTTGCATATCAACGATCATGGCCGTTTTGAAGTAGAGGTTGATCCAGACTCTGGCGATAGTATTTCAAGCCGGGCAAAAAGAAGCAAGCACCTGCCACAATCCCGAAAATCAGATGAGCTGCTTTCGGGTAGGCAATCATCAATCCGCTCGCTGCAAACAAACAGAACGATTGCACGTAAAACACACCACTCAAAATACCTGCTTTGATTAAAAATACCATCCCGGTCATAACGGCTAGCAAAGGCGTCAAGGTTAAGGGTGGCAGATTCAACCCCCATTCGATCGGAAACAGGGCCCCGATGCCTATCATGCATGCCCCCCATACGTGAGCGATTTGCCGTTCCACGAAAGTTACCGGCCCCATCCTTCTGCGCAGAGCCCAAAACACAGCAGCCCAAGCCCCAAGTCCGACAGTCCATAGAAGGGCATAAGACCACCGACTGGAGTCGCTCCACTGGAGAACTTCGGTAAAGATACAGGCAATCAACAACACCAGGGAGTGCCACATCCAAAGCAGGCCCCAGTTTTCAAGGATGGGCGCATGGTGTGTCTCACGGAACCATCGGGCAATCACCTGAGCAAACTGGCCCGACCTTGCAGCAATCGGTTCGTCCTGCAAAAACGCTTTCAAGTCGTTCGCCAATCCGCCAGCACTTGGGTATCGCAAATCCGGCGGCTTCTGCAAACATCGTACGACGATCATCTCGAGATCTCGGTCAATGTCAGGATCGATAAATCGAGGTAGAGGTGGATCCTGCTCTAAAATTTTCAGCATCAAATCGACCGGCGATTGAGCGATCAACGGAGGCCTACCAGTGAGTGCGTGATACAAAACGGTCCCAAGGCTATAGATATCGGAGGCGGGACCAATCGGGCCCATCCGACCACTGGCCTGTTCCGGGCTCATGTAGTTCGGAGTTCCCAAAACAGCACCCGTTCGAGTCAACGAATCCGCACTGTCGGTTTGCTTCGCCAAGCCAAAATCTGTCAGCTTGGCATTCCCCATCTCGTCAATCAAGATGTTGGACGGTTTGATGTCACGATGCACGATGCCAGAATCATGTGCGAATTGCACCGCACAACTGACTTGTTCTATGTAATTTGCAATGAGCCGTTGTGAAAGCCCGCCCATGAGCATCAACTCCGAGAGCGTTTTTCCTCGTATGTACTTCATGGCAAAGTACGGTCGGCCGTCGATTTCACCAACGTCATACACAGGCACAATTCCAGGATGATCGAGCTTAGCGGTTGCTTTTGCTTCCGCAAAGAAGCGTTGTCGATCCAATTGCGAGGCCAAGCGGTCGCGCAAAATCATCTTGATGGCAACCTCTCGATTCAGACTCAGTTGGATGGCTCGATATACAATCCCCATTCCTCCGCGACCGACCTCTTCAATCAACTGATAGTCGCCCATAGTAATGGGTAACGCCATTTGCCAAACTTTGGATTCGGATTTTGCATCTCCCGCAGCATCGATCGCCTTGGCTTCTGCCGTGCCCACCGCATCGGTAACCAACACAGTTCCCCACAAGTACATCAAATCCGACGCATGTTCCGGGTTCTGTTTGCAAACCTCGTGGATATCGATTGAAAGCCCATTCTGCATACGATCTGTCAGCTCGCTAACAAGTTCCGCAAGCCTAGCTTCTGAGACCGAACTCGGTTCATCCGATTCCACCAGGGGCTCGGGCACAGAAAATGGAACAGACAAATTGGTAACCGGTTCGCTTACCGTTGGATCCGCATGGTCCTGGGACATTTCGGGTTGCCTAGCCTTTTGGCTCATTCAAGCAAATCCTTGTGAAGCGATGGTTGCCCTTCGATCACTTCTCGCAACCGCTTCAAGGCACGCAAGTAGCGCATGCTCGCTGCTGGCTCGGTCAATCCCAGCGATTGGGCAATCTCTTGATTGTTGAGTTGCTCGTAATGACGCATCAAAATAATCTCGCGGTCGTTCTCTCGAAGCAACTGAACCGCAGATTCAATTTGGACGGCGAGCTCGCGTTGCGTTGCCGCAGCCGCAGGTGTCAGTGCACCGTCTCGAAATTGATTCGCCAGCTCCATCGTGGACTGATCCGGGGGACCTTGGCCCGGTCCAGGTTGCTCCCGATCAATGCTGCGCTTTGCAGATACGCGATGGCGTCGATGAGCATCAATAATGCGGTCTTTCGCAATCTGACGAATCCAAAGATGAAAAGGAATGACGGGGTTCGCCATGTAATCCTTCAGGCGGCGATTCGCTTCCATCAGAACATCTTGGATGACGTCGCTGACGTCCATGCGTTGCATAATCCGCTGGTCCAATCGAAGCTGGATCATGCGACGCAACGAATTTCGGTGCCGATCCATCAATTGATCGATGGCTAAGGCTTGACCATCCTTCACATTGATTAGCAGTTCCGCAGTGACCTCTCCGTCGGGCCATATTGAATTAGACATTTCATTTCCTAGTGGGATCGTTTTTGGATTCACACTATTCTAGCTGATTGTCCAGGGATTGCGAAATTGCGGTCGCTTTAAGGGGAAAGGATGTTGTCCAAGGAATCGTTCCTAGTGACGCCAAAATAGCTCGAACCAACGCTAGAGCAGGAGGCCTCAGACGCACCGTACTAGTCTCAATATCTCCCAGGAATGCGGCATTTCTTACACGCAGCCCTACCGGATTACTCCGAAATAAGCTTTTCCGGCTGCACTAAATTCAGGTAATGTCCGTGGTCGGCCGTCACGATAACCAACGAATCTTTCCATGCGTTTTTCCGTTCGATCCAATCAAAAATCGACTTCACCGCTGCTTCGCCGCTGAAAACGGCCCCGATCGAACTGTCGATATTGTTGGCATGATTGGCCCAATCGACGTCCCCCGCTTCCACCATCAACCAAAAACCCTCTTCGTCCGTCTCCAGGACCTGAATGGCGGCCTCCGTCATCTGAGCTAAAGTGGGATTCTCGTCAAGGTCCGCTTGGGTGTAAGTCTCAACCGGCTCTTTCATGTCAACAACAGGCTTGAAATCACCGTTGGCGGTTTGATAGGGAAGGTGCCCATTTTTAACGCCAAAGAAGCCAAACAATCGACTTTTTCTAGAAGATGCATTGGCAGCCGCAAGCTGCAAAACTTCGGCCCCCGATTTTCCCGGCGTTCGCTTCGCGACCACATACTTGGATGAAGGACTCCCAGAATCCAAGTCGATAGCCTTTAAATCTTCTTCGGCCACATAACGATTTCCAGGCACAAAATTCTGACCGTGTCCGTCGGGCTTCTGAGTTTCCTCGCCATAGCCGCAACCGATCACCACCTCCAAACCAGGGGATGGATTGCTTCGACGGGACACACTTGGTAGGCCCAGCATATCGCGAGTCAGATCCTGATAATCGTCTCGACTTACATTGGTTGCGTAGCTTGCCGCTGGTGTTGCGTGACTGATGGGAACACTCGTAACCGCTCCCGCAGAGAATTTCTTGGTGCGTTGGACGTATTGCGCAATGGTCTCAACCGACTTTAAGCTTCCATCCAAGTTTAAGGCTCCGTTGATTGCTTTGACACCGGCGGTCATCGAAGTCGCGGAGGAAGACGAATCGGTGTACGCATGATCCGAGATCTTGGAACGGCCAATCAAGTAGTCGACATCTGCAGGTTTCGACCAGGGATACGCCCCACCCAATCGAGCATCATAGCCGCCAAGCTTCGTGACTGGCTTTACGTTCTGCTGTGCATCTACGTCCGTTTCAACTTGATCCCCATATGGACTGGTGACGACAAACCCGTAATCGGTTTCACATCGATCGTAATCTAGAAAAAGGAGACCTGTTCCCTTTCCTTCGGTGTAAGCCACTTTTCCAGTCTTGACCATTGCAGCAGCTTGAGTCGTTTGCCAATCCATTCCATCAAATACAACCAAGAACACGAATTTCTTCCCAAGCTCATCCATTGCGCGGCGTTGCAACCGGTAAATGTCCGTTTGATCACCGTATGCAGCCTGCTCATTCAGCGTGTTGTCGGGCAGCTGTCCATAAA
>CAITIF010000958.1 GCA_903892365.1 uncultured Pirellula sp.
CCGAGCTGGTTAACGCGTTCTAAAACGGGAAGGATATGTGGGTTGGGCACAAACATATCGGCAGCAGCATGAAGCATGTCGGAAATGTCCAAGTCCCGACCGATCGCATCGGAAATGCGTTGAACAAAAGTTACACTGCTGATACACCCCGTTTCATACTCAATTTGCAATGGTGTCTCCATGACGATCGCATGCATTTGCCCCGCCGTAATCCCGGCGACCTGAGCCATCTTTCGCATCGAAAGATGATGATCGAAGTAGAGAAGCACATTGCCAAGATCAAAGTAAAAGAAATCGGGTCGCATAGGTTCCTGTGCCAGTGAGATAAAAATTGACGGAAAAAATTGTCAGGGAAATCGAAGGGAATTACAGTTTCCACAGTTCAAATTGTACCCTTGCCTCTGTGCCCTTACATCCTCCCAGAACGACAAGTTTCTAGAACGTGTTGATAGAGGCTTTCATATTTCTCCATCTGAGTTTCCAGACAGAATTCCGTTTCCGCACGAGCCCGATTGAATCGGCCCAGACCATCTCGAAGCCCCGGATCGTTCGCAACATGAACGACTTGGTCGAGCCAGCGGTCCCAATCCCCCGCTTCGACAGCTTGCATCTCTTGAGCATCACCGAGCAAATCTACGACCCCTTCAACCCTGGTAGTCACGACCGGCAACCCTTCTCCCATCGCCTCAAGGACAACATTGGGCATTCCTTCATAACGAGTCGGCAATAGAAGTATTTCCGATCGTCCCATCCAGGCTCGTACTTCGTCGCTTTGGCCAAGTACCTTCATGCGCCCCTTGATTTCAGGCAGCTCCGATGTCGCATCGGCTCTTGCGCGAAGCGGGCCATCGCCCAAAAGAACCAATTGATGATTGGGCAGCTTGGCCAAAAGCTTCGGCACTCGATCAAGCAGTTCGTCGACTCCTTTTTGTACCGTTAACCTCCCCACAAACAGCAGGATCCTAGCATTCTCGGCGATCCCGAACTCGGATAATTGGATGGCGGCGGGTTTTGTCGCGATCTCAATACCATTCGGGATGACTTCCAATTTGGCTGGCAAAACTCGTTCGGCCGAAATGCACCATTGCTTCACGGAATTGCTGACGCAAACGACTTTCGCCATACGTCGCGCGGCCCATCCACCTAAAGCATGTCTGTTTCGATTCGGTTCAGCCACCCTCGCGCCCCCCACGACCGGAATCCCGAACGATGGAACGATCCAAGCGGAAAGAACATTCGCGTGCCACAAAAAGGACTGAACCAGTTCCGGCGGGTCAGACCGCAGCAGCCTGCGAAACCTTCGGGCAACCTTGGGTAACATCCACCATCTCTGAGCGTCTAAAAAATGAGTTTCGATGGCCCGTTGTTCCAGCAAATTCAGAAGAGCAGCCTTAGGGGGAGCCGGACGAGGCCCAAATGCAATCACTCGAACTCGATGTCCGCGCGATTGAAGGAAACAAGCCAACGAAACGCAGCACCGCTCGGCCCCGCCCGTATCCAGTTCGGTAATGACTAGATCAATTCGCATAGTGCATGCATTTCATTGGCAATCGGCATCTCCTTGAAAACCCAGATTGTGCCACTTTTGCAAATCCTGTATTCACTCGAACCATCGAGGGGAAACACGTGAGCATGGAGGCTTGTGGATGATCGAACCTAAACAACTCTTGGAATACGCACAGCATCCCGAGCTGGCTCTCCAAAATCTACCCGAATTGTTCGCGTTGTTGGATAGCGACGACGAAACGTTGCAAAACTACGCCACGGAAGCTTTGGAGAACTGCGGTCCGCCCAGGCCTCAAGACCATCAAAACCTGCAGCAGCGTCTTCGATCGGAAAAAGCGTCCGAAGTTTATTGGTCCAGCACTCTTCTGGGGCGTGCCAAAGAGCAGCTGGAAAAACCAGGGCAAGTCGCTTCGGTCCAGCTGGCTTTAGGAGCCGTTATTCAGAGAGATTCTTTGGATGTTTCAGCGCGCGAGCGTGCAGCATGGGCCATCCACGAACTTGGGCCCGCAGACTCAGATTTGAAAACCCAACTTCAAAAAATGATCCCTCAAGCTGCCCCCCGCTTGAAACGACTGCTCGAAGCCATTTAGTACCTACCAGATCGACTTCATCCATCTGGATGGACCCCACGCAAGGAGGCGAGGGACATGATGCGTTTACGCAAACAAAACTGGATAGCCCCATCATTCATTTCGGTCGCTCTTGTTGCGATTGCTTTGACCTTTTCGGGATGCGAGCCCGGTGCTCCCGTCGACTTCGCAGCAACGGAATCGCCGGCCGGTTCGCCCGTCTCAACGCGCGCACCAACCAATACGAATCGATCCCAAAGTCTACCCCCACGAACCAATCAGACCATTCTGATCGCCAGCTTCAATATCCAAGCCTTCGGCGAATCCAAAATGAATGACCCTTGGGTGATGGAACGCATTGTTGCTATCCTAAGAGAGTTCGACATCGTCGCGATTCAAGAGGTGCGGGCCAAGGACCAGACTCTGATGACTCGATTGATGCAGCTCGTAAATGCGCAAGGTGCCAGATACGACTATCTTCTTGGGCCTCGACTTGGTCGCAC
>CAITIF010000959.1 GCA_903892365.1 uncultured Pirellula sp.
GCCCCTCAAACATCGCGCCCAGAAACGATCCCGGCTTGAAGCACCGCCGGAAGGCGACGAACTCGCCCCGTTCGATCGACGCACGCGATCACGCTTTGACCTGTAACAACAAGAGCTTCGGTATCTTGAGAACCACCCTGCTTGATCTCGGCTGAGACTGTTGCAACCGAACGGACCAAACGATATGCATGTTCGATCCTTGCGCCATGGCAATGGTGTAGCGTTGTCTCCAACCGAAGATCGTCGTCGAACTCTGCGGGCAAATGAAACTCAATTTGCATCGACTTCACAACCAGCATCAAGCCAGTGGCTTCCAATTCCTTATACGAGATGCCGCAAGAACGAAGCATCTCCACCCGCCCGCGTTCGAAGTAGTTCAGATACTGCGAGTTGTGGACGCGTCCCTGCCCATCGGTCTCGTGATATCGCACTCGCACTTCGATCGAATGCGTTCTTGCGAGCGACACACTTGGGCCGCCTGTGAAAGTGGGATCGCTAGTCAATGTAGTTCCTTTTTTCATCTTGCCCGACACACTGCCCAGCGAAAATCTATGCTGCATCCGTACCCAACGCTTTGGAACGGGCTGATGTTTTACGCTTTTTGGATCTCTTGGGGGCTACTTGGTAAACGATCGAGTTGCCTCGCTTGCCTACCGGCTTGGTGGCGTTGCATTTACAAAGTGTGTAAGCGATTTGTTGTGCAAACCAACGCGGTTGCCCAATCGCCTCCGATAACTCCAATGTATCAAACTGCTTGGGCAGCTGGGGGGCCCCTAACAGCAACCAAAGATCATCGATGCTGTTTAGGATGGTTGCATCGTGAACTTTCGCAAGATGTTGATCTAAAACTTGATACTGCTTTCGTTTCCAGCGTTTGTTGACGCGATCGATTCGACGTTCGACACAATCCACAGCAAGAACTTCGAGGATCAATCTTGGGTGAGGAAAAACCTGGGTGAAATGAATCAGCTCGCGAAAAATGTCCAAAGGCTTCAGCTTTTTAGGACTTCTACGCCGCCGAAGAAGACTGCCCCCATCGCGATCATACGTTTCAATCCACTTGTTGCCGATGCTGGGTTTGATGATTCGCAGCTGATGTCCGTTCGCCAAAAGCTGCAATGATTTCTTTCGAATCGACCCAAGGCCCGAGTGCTGGATTTCCACCAAGGCTCCTGTTGCATCGATCGCATCAATTCGATATCCATCCACAGTCACTTCGACCGATTGGCTGTTAGCCGCAAAATAGTGCTTTAGTTCTCGATGCAAAGAAGTTTCCATCGCGCGATCATAGCGAATGGGTTTGCATTCAAACAAGTCTGAAATTCTAGGAATGAAATGCCGTTTGATGTACACTTAGAAGATGAGGCCCCCATCCCCCCACCTCCTAACGCCCCGCCAATCATGAATATCTCTCAGTTGCTCTCCAATTGCTCTCTCGGACGCCGCGAAGTTCTATCCAAATTCGGTATAGGATTCGGAGCACTCGCTTTGCACGAACTGCTAAAAGATTCGGCGGCAGGTGGAGAAATTGACCAAGCCAATCCCTTGGCTCCGAAAGCTCCCCATTTCGCAGCCAAAGCGAAACGAGTCATTCACATTTTTGCGAACGGAGGGCCAAGCCATGTCGACACCTTCGACAATAAGCCTTCCCTCACGAAGTATGCTGGCCAGCCGATTCCCGGCGAAACGCCTCGAACGGAACGGCCTACCGGAACTCTGTACGCTTCCCCATTCAAATTTGAACGATACGGACAATCTGGTCTAGAAATCAGCGAACTGTTTTCCAAGACGGCACAACATGCTGACGACCTGTGTGTCATCCGCTCCATGCATGCCAATGTGCCAAACCATGAACCTTCGCTTCTCTTGATGAACACGGGCGAAGCACGTCAGATCCGCCCAAGCATGGGATCGTGGATGACTTACGGGCTCGGTACGGAAAATCAAAATTTGCCCGCCTTTATCGCCATGTGCCCAGGTGGCTACCCCATCCAAGAGTCACAGAACTGGCAATCTGGCTTCCTGCCCGGCATTTATCAAGGAACCTACATCGATACCGTCCATGAAACCATCGACAAATTAATCGAGCATATCGTCAATAGCCGTCTATCTCGAGAACAACAGCGTCAGCAGCTTGATCTGATTCAGTCTTTCAATAACGAACATCGAGTCGAACGCCCCGGCGATGCCTTGATCGACGCAAGAATCCAATCGTTCGAGCTCGCATATCGAATGCAAGGCGAAGCTGCTGAGATTTTCGATGTCAAACAGGAACCTCAACACATTTTGGATATGTATGGGCCCGGTGTGCAAGCTCGCCAACTTTTGATCGCCCGCCGCTTGTTGGAACATGGAGTCCGCTACATCCAGGTTTGGCACGGAGCCGGTCAGCCTTGGGATAGCCATGACCACATTGAAAAGGAACATCGACGGCTCGCTGGGGAATGTGATCAAGGCATCGCTGCCCTGCTAACCGATTTGAAGCAACGGGACATGCTAAAAGACACGCTTGTCATTTGGGGCGGCGAGTTTGGTCGAACGCCGACTGTCGAACTTCCCAAAGAGGGTTCCAACGCAGGCACCATCTCCGGTCGCGACCATAACCACTACGGCTTCACCACCTGGCTCGCAGGCGGAGGTGTCAAAGGTGGTATGGCCTACGGCGCTACTGATGAATTTGGTTTTAAGGCGGTCGAGAATCGAATGCATGTTCATGATTTACATGCCTCCATCTTGCATCTGATGGGATTCGACCACGAAAAATTAACCTACCGATGGGCAGGTCGCGACTTTCGATTAACGGACGTACACGGAAGGGTGATTCATGATCTGTTTGCCTAAGCGACCTTGCTGTTGAATACCCTTCGACGCATTCAACTATTGTCTCGGTTTGTGCTCCTGGCAACTGCGCTGCTGATCCCGTTTGGAATATGGGCAGTGTTCCATTTGCCTATAGGATCCGCTGGTGTTCATGATTGGCTTCCTGAAGGAAAGCCAGAACGAATACGATACGAAAAGTTTGTAGCCGACTTTGGAAATGATCAAGTCGTACTTATTTCCTGGGACGATTGCCAACTCGAAGACCCCAGACTGACGGAATTCCAAACACAGCTTCAGTCCAGCCCTGAATTCAAATCCCATTTCAGCGTGCTCGAGTCGACGGATCAGCTCATGGCGAGCCTGACCGCCGCGCCGCTGCAACTGAGTCTTGCAGTCGCGAAAGCTCGTCTGAACGGAGTTATGCTCGGAAAGGATGGTACATCTGCAGTCTTGGCTCGGGTTTCTGATCAAGGAGTCGCCGATCAGAATCGAACAATCGAATTGATTCGACTCGCAGCAGACCACACCGATGGACTTGGCAGATCTAACTTGAGACTTGCAGGGACAGTTTACGAAGCGTTCGCTGTTGACGAAGCTGCAGAGAACAGTCTGAAAAAGTTGGTTTTGCCCTCAAGCTTTCTGGGCTTGTTAGTTTCCTGGTTTTGTTTGAAGCAATTGAAGCGGGCCGTGATCGTTTTGGTTATCGCTGGGGTAGGTCAGCTTTTGTCTGTTGCCTTGGTTTATTATTCTGGCCATCGGTTCAGCGCCGTGTTGATCGTACTACCCACCCTTGTCTTTATGTTGACGCTTTCAGGTGCCGTTCACTTGATGAACTACCATGCAGAGTGTCTGAAACAAGGACTTGATTTCGCGGGCGAAAGAGCGATGCTCATGGGTTGGAAACCATGTGCCCTTTCTTCCGTGACCACCATGCTGGGAATGGGATCTTTGTGCACTAGCCAGCTTGCACCCGTCCGGCAATTTGGGATCTTTTCCGCGATCGGACTTGGAATCGCAACCGTGGTCCTTCTACTAGGATTTCCAGCGTTAGTGAACCAGTTTTGTTCCGCGTTCCAAACCCCACTCAAAACAAAAGACCTTCGTCCTCTGGCTGGCCAAGACTCCAAACGGAGCCGTAACTTTTTGATCGGCTATTCGAATTGGCTTTTCGACCAATCCAGCCGCATTTCCTTTGTGGGTATCGCGTTGCTGGTGCTGACATGCGGTGGATTGTACTACTTGGACGCATCCACCAAGTTTACGGACATGTTTCCTGATAACAGCAAAACAAACCGAGACATGGTTTGGATGGAAGAACACATTGGACCGATTGCCACGGTTGAAGTTCTTGTTCGATTTTCACCGGAAAGCCAAGCAAACGCTTTGGATCGAGCTGGATGGATCGTAAAAATATCCGACGCTATCAAGCTGCAGGGCGATGTGGGCGGAGTCCTTTCGGCTGCAACTTTCTTGCCCGTGTGGTCAGAAACCGGCTCGGTTCGGGCCACAGCAAAACGGGCCCTCATTCGTAAAGGGATTGAAGAATCGATTCCAAAACTTCGACAACAAGGGATGGTCGCTTCCTCCGAAGGCGGCGAGGTTTGGCGCATTTTGGCAAAGGTCTCAGCTACTTCTCAAGCGGACTATGCAGCGTTAACTCGGTCGGTCGCAACCGCAACCTATCAAACCCTCCAAAACAGTCCGCCTTCCCACAACGTCTCTGTCGAATTCACAGGACTATCTCCTGTCATGCACGAAACACAGGTCGCCGTTCTCTCTGACCTGGGCTACAGTTTTCTCACCGCCTTTTTACTGATCACACCCATCATGATGTTGATTGCAAAAAGTTTCGCCGGTGGTTTGCTGCTGATGATTCCAAACGTGCTACCAGTGACAATCGCGTTCGGTTGCATGGGCATATTTGGATTGGATTTAGATATCGCCGGAATCCTAACTGCCAGTATCGCATTAGGAATCGCGGTCGATGACACCTTGCATTTCGTCTGCTGGTACGTGGACGAACTGAACATAGCCAATTCTAGGGGAGAGGCCGTAACGTTCACGCTCGACAAATGCGGCGGAGCCATGATTCAAACAACGCTGATTAGCTGTTGTTCCATGGGACCGTTTTTGTTGGCAGAATTCCTGCCAACCCAACAGTTCGCAAAGTTGATGATTGTCATGTTAAGCGGCGCCATCGTTGGCGATTTGGTCCTTTTGCCTGCACTGCTTCTATGCCCACTGGGTCTTGTGCTAAAGCCTTCTAAAGAACGCAAATGAAATAGACCGGGTTCGTTTGACCCCTCTGCAAAGCCCGTGGCAGTGTCCACGATGCTTGTCCATGATGAGTGCAGCAGTAGCATAAACAAAGTTAACCGGCAAAGTGCCTGATGAAACCTGGTTCAAGCCTATTTTCTCATCTCAAACCAATAATTACTCGTTCGATATTCCACCGCCGCTTGAGCCCATACCAGAACCCATTCCTGGACCAGCGCCCATGCCTGGGCCAGCACCCATACCGGGTCCTGCACCTGAACCCATACCTGGCCCCGCTCCCCCACCGCCACCGAATTCTGATTTCAAGCCACCGCCAAGTGGACCGACGGCTGGCGAATCAGGTGCGAAATGCATGTTGTAGGAAGTGAAGTCATCGAACTCTCTGGCGACAAGCAATTGCCCCGATGAGGGGTCGTAGCCCACCAATTCCGAACCGGTCTTGATAGGATCCTTGGCCGTCGCAACCTTCAATGCATTTTGACCAGTAATGTTGACGATAGTGACCATGGATTTCGGCTTGAAGTCTTTGTAAGCCTTGATCGACTTCCCGGCTGGGCTGATGATTTCGAAAGGAACTTCCTTTCCTCGTTCCCTCCGAACCGTTCCAAACACCATACCTCGTTCGACGCCCCTCTCAGCAGGGCTTGCATGGGGAACGTACACGCTCAATGTTGGGTCATACTCTCCTACTATGCAATCGGTTTTTTCCGACGCAAAGAACAATTCTGGGCGAACAACCGAAATGGGCTCGCTAGCCGCAGACCAATCGGATTCACGTTTGCTAACACGACCTGCCGCGACTGTGGCTTTACCACCCGCAGCCTCAGCATTCCCGTTTCCTTCTGGTTTCTTGCCTTCGTTTGCAATCAATGCCTGAACTCGGGCTAGCGTGGCAGGCTTCAACGTGTTGGACTTGGGCTGAGCTAATTTCA
>CAITIF010000960.1 GCA_903892365.1 uncultured Pirellula sp.
GAATTGTTGGGGAAAGCAACCGGTTACCAAAGAGATTGGGAACGTTGGCTCAAGGGTGCTGACCCCCATCTCGCAATTACTTTTGATAGCAATTGTGCAAATGAGAATCGAACGGCCCAGCTTCTGACTCCCGTCCATCCGCTTGTGCGGCAAGCCGCAAAGGTACTCGATGCAACCGGGAACACAGAAGTTCATTTGACCCTGCGTGATCCCAACCTTCCGAAGGGGATTCATCCTTTTGCTGTGTTTCAATGGGAGCTGATCGGACTTCGTCGAGATCTCAACATCGTGTCCATCGCCTTGGATGATGTCATCAACGCGAAGCTTCTGGAATTACTTCAAACGGCCAAGAACTATGCAGACGCAGATGATCGTTCACTGTCACCTGACCAACTGACCGACCTGGAGTCACGACACTATCAAATGTGGAATGCGGCTCTTAGCACCTACCGGAAGCAGATCACACAGCTCGCCCGCTTCAAACAAACGAGTTTATCAGCCAGCCATAAGGGACGTATGGCAATCCTGGAAGAACAGCTTACTTCTGCAACTGAAGACCGAATCCGCCGTATGCGACAAGCACAAATCGACGCTGCCAAGCGTGATTACGAACAACATTCCGAGGAACTCACCAAAGCTTCCGAGCAAGCGGATATCACTACAGAACTGATCATGACGGGCACCATTGATGTCGTGTGGAGCGAAGCAAATGGCCGATGAAATCCGACGACGCCGCGGCTTGAATTATCTCGGAGAGCTCGGTGCAAAGTTAAGAGACCTTCGTGGAACAGCCACGTTGGCACATGAGCTCATTCAGAATGCCGAGGATGCCATCAAAGATATCCTCATTCCGTCTGAACAAGAGGCAACTCTTGTCTTTCATGTCACCCAGGATGCATTGATCGTCGACAATGGTGGGGTCTTCAGCGACTGCGAGGAACAAGACAAGCCAGTCTGCCCCTGGAAGGCGGCGGGGAAAAGGCCGTGCGATTTTCACAGCTTCGCAGAGGTGGGTGGTGCGGCCAAACGACGAGCGAGCAACGAACGAAATGGAAACAGCGGATTGAAAGGAGCATTCGGCTTTGGGTTTACTGCGGTCTATCAAGTGACCGATCATCCTCACGTCATTTCGAACGGCCGACATTGGATTCTTGAGGATGACAAGCCCGAGCAAGACCGCATTCTGGAATGCAATCGCCCCGACTGTAAGTACTGCCATCAACCGTCACTGCCGGGAACAAGGTTTGTTCTTCCGTGGGCTTATGACGCCACATCTGCAATCCGGTTCGGATTGAACGCCCTACCTGTGTCGAAAGACAAGCCTCTTGAACTGGTCAGCGACTTAGAAGCGGCTCTCCCGCAAACAGTACTGTTTCTCGACCACATACGAGAACTTCGAGTCAACTGGCAAGGCCGCCAGAAAATGAACGTCAAAGTCGGCGAGAGACCCTCGTCTGTGATTTCGGTAACGGCAAACGGCGAGTCATCCAAGTGGGCTCTTTTGACGCACGATTTCGCGGTCGAGGCCGAGAAGCTTCGAGCACGACATCCTGCTGGCGAAAAACGACCGTCGTCTCTGGTGAAGATTGCAGTTCCTCAGAGCAGTGCATCGAATGGTTTCTTCTTCGCTTATCTACCGACCCAGACACCAACAGGGGTCCCATTTCACGTGAATGGCGACTTCTTTCCAAGTAATGATCGTAAGAGACTACTACTAGAAGATGATTACCAAGGAGAATGGAATCGAGCCGCAATTCGAGCTGGTGCACTCGCTCTCGACCGTGGACTTCTGGACCTACGGTCTCATTTGGGTCCCAAGCATTTCTGGGGAATGTTGCAAAAGGTGAAAGCAGCAAGCAAACCTGATTCCCTTCTCGGTCGTGCCTATTGGGATCAAATTCGTCCGCAGCTCTCTGTCGCCAAGGTCGTACCTGCGTGTGATGGAGAATGGTATTCAGCGTCTTCAGTTCGCTTAATCACGGAAGATGAAGCTTCACGCTTTTCCGAGCTTCACTCACAACTCGACATCTTGACGGTCCATCCTGATTTAAGCGATGAACGAACGTTGTTGATGTCTATCGATGTGGGCGTAATCTCCCTTGACTCCGCAACACTTGCTTCAAGTCTCCTGAAGAACGGGATTACCGGCGAAAAGTCTCTCTCGGACTTTCCCGAGTATTTTCAGTCGGAAGAGAATTGGGGACTCCTGTGGCAACAAATTCAAGAAGTGCTGATGCTTGAAGCATCGCTGACAAACGCCAGTAGACCATCGAGTTCGAAAAGCTTCTTTTCTGACTCGTCAATTGTGAAATGTACCGACGGTCTCTTTCGGCCGTTGCGTTCAACATTTCAAACAGATCCCGACACAAGCACGCTGTTTTCCTCCCTTGATCCGCAGTTGCATTTTGCTTGCGATGATCAGGACATGCACGACGCCTTAGGCAACTTGATTAAAATCTTCACGGTCTCAGACGCGGTAGAATGTGTAGCAAATGTTCTTTTATTAGATCTCGTAGCGACATGTGCCGAAGAAGAGACATCTAGCTCATTCACTTCTGCGACAATCGACAAACTCCTTGGGTGGTTCAATAGCCGTGTTGATGAATTGCGATCGAACCATCAACGTGTCAGTCGCTTCAGGGCGTTGTGCATTTGCCCCACATCAGATGGGACACAATCCTTTGAAAAGGTCGTACTACCAGGAGGATTCACTGACCCCATTGGAATCACAAGTGTTGCAGATCAGAATGCACTCAAGCCGTACGGTCCGCTTGTCGAATTGCTGCAACTCGACTCCTTGAGTTTGGAACAGTACGTACTTGAATGGCTACCGGACGCATTCGACGAATATGAAATTGACGTGCCGCTATGCCATGAATTGCTATCGATGCTGTCGACGCATCAAGGCGAACTCTACAGCTCTGAGAGTTCGCAACAAATTCGTGACACGCTCCGAAGCCTCGAATGCATCCCTTGTGCCGATGGAAAAGCCCATGCAATCGAAGAAGATCTTTTTTTTCATACTGACCTAGTTTCAAGTGTCTTGGCGTCGTCGGTGACCTACGTTGATGATTCCATGAATTCGAAGGGAATTCAAAACCTCCTGGAATGGCTCGGCGTTGAGTCTGAGCCACGACTGGATCGTGTTGTTAGTCACTTATTTGCAACGACGCAACAAGCGAAAACGCCAACTCAAGAGTCGATCACATCGGTAGTCCGTTTGATCGAGCATCTTGGTGGACGCGTCGATGAACTAAAGTCAGAGACGGCCCTTTTAGAACGGCTGAAGGCAAACGCATGGCTTCCAACCGTCAAGCGGACATGGGAACCCGATTCACAAAAATGGGTTATCACCGACAACCAATGGTCAGTTCCGAAGGACGTTTACGTCCACAACCATCGTGATCTTGTTTGGGCAGTCGGAAGATTTGCACGTTTGTCGTCGCAATTGGAAGACAAGATTCGCCTCTTTCTGAGTCTTGTGGGCGTAGTAGATCGCCCGAAGGCCGCGACAGTGGTCAAGCACCTTCGGATTGTTTCAAAGCAAGCGAGTCCAATAAGCCATCGAGTCTACAATTTCTTGAATAAGGCTTTGGACGATGGAGAGATCTACTCAATAGATCTCACGGACCTGAAAGCGGTTAAATGCCTCTTCAATGACGAGACGCAAACTGCTGTACGACCGAGAGACTGCTTTTCCAAGGAGAACCCATTCGGCTCACGCCGGGTGTTGTTAAGTTCGCAGGTGTTGAGCACCCTTACGCATTTGCTTTCCGCTTTTAGCATACGCCCTTGCCCTTCCTGGATCGATGCAATTGATGTGATTAGCGAGATCGCCAAGAGTGATGACGTCCTCCATAAGCGGAAGATCTCCAATGAAGATCGGCAAGCACTTCGAGCCAGCTGGCGGCTTATTGAGGCGGCCTTACGCGATGATGACATTTCGTCCGATGAGGTGCTGCGTCAACTCACTGCTCTTTCAGAATTGCAGGTTGTTTGCCGTAAGGACAACTTGCTTGAGAAACCTCAACGCGTCTTTTTTCGTGACCGCGAGTATTTGGCTGAGGCCTTTTCTTCAAGCCTTGATGCAGAACTGATTCCGATGCAGCAAGGAACAACCGAAGCGTTGACAAAGGCTGGTGTTCGGAAATTAAGCGAAGTCACGAGGGTTCGTGTCATTCACCTTGAATCGGAGCAGGGTGAGGCAATTGAAGTCATGAGGCGAATACGCGAACGTGCAGACTTGTTGACGAGCGTTCTTGAGACTCCTCGTTTATCACGAGGAAAAACGGCGGTTGCGGACTTTTCTAGATTGCAGGTTATCGAATCGTCAGAACTTCTTGTTGAGTTAACGTTTTGTGGATTCGAGAGGCCGTTGCCGCCGGTACAGCAGCGTGTTTTTGCCGTCTTAGATCAGGCGGAGAATACGCTGCGTTATTGTCTTGATGATGGATGTATTCCCTGGGATGCCATCGCTTGCGAACTCGCAAGAATGTTTTTGGGATCTGATGACGTTACTCAACTCTCCGCTGCAATAAGTTCAGCGATCGAACCTGATTCGCAGAGAAAAGCACAGCGTAAACTCAGTCAACTAGGGTTTCCAACAATAGAGTTGCACGAAGACTTTCCCAGCACGGTGAACTCATCGCAGGCTTTTACCTTTGGAAAAGGCACGATGGGAAATGAAGATCACCCAACCGAACAAACGCCGACGAGTCTTCAGGTAGTTCAAAACATGGACTCGTCCCAAAGCATCGAAAGCGAAATCCTCATTCCCAGCGATACAAGGATACAACGCCCTGGATTCGAAATTCCACGTGTAGCGACGATATCCCCACAGAATCCCACTGCGACGCCGCAAGCAAATCGGAACGACACATCAGCGAAGCAATGGACGTCTCCCCCCCGGAAGGAAGAGGTTCGCGAGAGCGTGCGACGAAGCCAGCCACCCGCTTTCGTTTATACTGGGGCAAACGATTCGAAGAGCGACGTTCGTGTTATAGATTGGTTAGCCACTCAACCAGGAACAACCGATCGTCGACAAGCGAGAATTCAGGAGTTATCGAGTCAAGCGGTCCGCCGCAGTTCCACGCAGGTAATTCGCAATCAGCGAGTCAATCGGATCTCCAAGGAAGAAGTGTTCCATTATCTTCGTGGACTCTATTCGTACGAAGACGTGCTGATGTGTCAGATGCGTCCGGAGGGTGATTCTGATCTTCACCAAATGCCATTTCGAAAGAAAGACACGGAGTTGTATTGGGGGAGGGAGGAGCTTTTTAACCGGGAGTTGGCTCAACAACTTCCTTACGATCTTCCCGAGGACGTTCGCTTATTTCTCTTCCTTTGCCCCACATGTGCATCAATCTACACAGAGTTCATTGGTACCCAACCCCATGAGCAGCAGCGACTCCTAAACTGGATTACGTCTGATGCCGATGAGACAACATTTGATGTACGTTGCTCGTTATCGGGCAGGCAACCAAACCGGACAATCCATTTCCATCCAAAGCACCTGGACGACATTCGGTCGGTCGACGGGATCTTCGGGCAATCGAACGAAGATGCTTTAAATCAAAAAGGGCTTTTGACTCAAGAAACGGGGCGAAGCCCAAATAATGGTTGAAAAAGCTCGTTTTCTTGGGACATTCTCGTTGACATGCCAAAAACAGCACGCCAATCGCCGGGAGAAATGATCTTTCCCGTAATCAACCGACCCGGGGGACACTAAAATAATTTCGGTTTCGGCCAGCCCCGGTGGGACGATCAACTGGTTGGTCTTCGACGTCCAGGGGCGACTCACCAGCACATACGTCGGGACGAATGATAACGGAGCGACATTCAGCGACCCGACCGGTGGAAGTGCCAGTGGTAACAACATGGTGTTGATTACGACCAACGTCTATGACGGGGGATCGGCGGGCGGCGACGGGAACCTGACCCAGCAGACGCAGCAGGTGGATGCCTCGACGACCCGCGTCACCAC
>CAITIF010000961.1 GCA_903892365.1 uncultured Pirellula sp.
AGCGTCAGGAGGCTTGGGTCTGCGGCCTTAAATCTCTGTTATGTAGCAAACGGTCGGCTTGATGCTTACTGGGCGAATTCTTTAAAGCCTTGGGATGTCGCTGCGGGGGCTCTCATCGCCCAAGAAGCGACAGCGAAACTGACGGGCTTGGCGGGAAATTCATTGGATGTGTGGGACGGCGAAGTTTTGGCGGCTTCTACATTGTCTCTTTGGCAAGAGCTTCAGCACACTCTGGAAAATGCCTCCAAAGAATAGAAATCAGGAGACTCAGGCTGCCGCGAAGCTGGTAGGGTTAGCCAAGTTGAACTAACGTTTTCTAGCGCAACCCAACATGAGGAAACGGGGCTAAGGACTGAGCGCCGAACTGATGGCAACTCCGGAGGAATTGTAGCTATTCCTCATCGCAAGAGCGAGTTGGCCAACACTGGCAATGACGCCAAGAGCGATTGCGGACACCATCACAGCGTACTCAACCGCCGTGGGACCATCTTCATCTCGTAAGAATCTTCGCAGGTTTTTCGAGATGAATTTGGACATTTACGCACCCTTTTGGCTACCAGCCGCACTGTTTCGGGATTCTCTCATAGATTATCTACCTTGGTATCGAGCGATACTAAACTGACTCTGAAGGAATTTTTTCGCTTCCTTCTCATGAAGATTGCTTTTCAGCGGTACAATCCGATCGAACGTTAAGACCGAACTTCCATCATGCGAACCACCCCAAACATCATGCGAAATTGCCCGAAAAAAATGCAAGCGTTTTTGCTGGCAATCGGTTCAGTGCACATGCTGGGCGTGCTGGCGGAACCATTGCGTTTTTTTTCCCGAAGTGAAGTCTCTGTCGCACCTGATTTCGAGCTGCTAGCGGATACCATGCAAACGTATTCCCAATGGTTGTATCTCGACCATGGATACTTTTTCTTTGCTCCAAATCCTGGCCCCGGAAGATTGATCCAATGCAGCGTTCAAACTGAACGAAAGGCCAGCGATCTCCCCAATTCAAATTTGCAAATCCCTGTTGAAGCGGCCATTTCAATGCTCCCTGACAAGCAGAACCAGCGACCTAGGCTTCTTTACCATCGCTATCTGATGCTCGCCGAGTTTTACAACAGCCGTTTTGCACCGAGCCAAATTTCGGCAGAGAGCAGGAAGGATCCCGAGTTTGCAGCCAGATGGGCGCAGGACCTGGACATGTACAAACGATTGCAAGCGTCCATGATAAAGAGCCTCAAGCACAAACTTGGCGCCAGCAAAATGACACTAGGCCGGCTCGAACGATCCCTTCCCACTCCCTACATGGTTCTTAATGAAAAAGTTCCGCTGAACGATCCACGATTGTTGGATGTGCTTCCTGAGTCCTTCCCTGACCCCACCGTTCAGGAACTTCCCGCTGAAACGCTAAAAGAGCCCGATGCAAAGCTTCAATAAATTAAGTGATGATCAAGGTAGCTCCTGGGCAGACCA
Source organism: uncultured Pirellula sp. (assembly GCA_903892365.1). GTDB lineage: Bacteria > Planctomycetota > Planctomycetia > Pirellulales > Pirellulaceae > JBKCUI01. The sequence continues at coordinate 1,465 of CAITIF010000961.1, forward strand.
TTGGCAGCCATTGTTGGATTTTTTCTTCCAACCTTCCAGCTCGCACACGTTGGCTTTGATCCGAATCTTTACCGGCTCGATGATCGCATACATCCACTTGGTTTGGATGCTTGACCTGGAGGCATTCATGGGGCCTCATGCACTGGTCGACAATGCATTCTGGCATGCATTGCACCGGGAACAAGTCTTGGATGCAAAATGGACTTATCTTGCTCTTTTTGAATCCATACCGTTGATTTGGACTCACGAGATCCTGGCGATGGTCGCCGGATTGCTGCTTGCTTTGGGCTTAAAAACTAGAATTGTCAGCATTTTGGCTTGGTTCCTCACTTTGATGACGGTTCACCGTATGACCGGCATGTTGTTCGGGCTCGATCAGATCGTAATCATGTTATCGATGTACCTATGTATCGGTAGATCGGGTGACTCATGGAGCGTGGATGCTTGGCTTCTGCGAAGGTCGTCAGGTCAGATGGAACAGCCGGAGGCTTGTTGGTCGAATACCTTTGCAACGCGATGGATACAGTTGCACCTGTGCGTGATTTATCTGTTTGGCGGGATCGGCAAGATGCGTGGGGACATGTGGTGGGATGGAAGCGCCATGTGGTATTCGGCAGCTGCCTACGAGTACCAATCGTGGGATCTGACTTGGATCGGCTATAGCCCCATGGTTGCCTCGATTTTGACACACATGACGGTCTTTTGGGAATTGAGCTATTGCGCACTGATATGGCCCAAGTGGACTCGCCCAGTCATGCTAGGAATCGCCTTGATGGTGCATGGCGGGATCGCGATTTATTTGGGGATGATTACATTCGGCTTCATGATGCTGGTCGCCAATCTTGCGTTCATCTC
>CAITIF010000962.1 GCA_903892365.1 uncultured Pirellula sp.
ACAAGATCGGCACCAAGGTTATCCAGCTTCATAAAGACGTCCATCGATACCACCATGCCTTGCTTACCACTTGGCAACACCGTTGGCTTGTTATGCAAGATTACTACACATTTTCCAGTGAGTTCTCGAGCCCACAAGTTGCCTCGATAAGCCCCACTTGCGAAGTAGATATGCATCGAATCGGTACCGTAGACCAAGTCCATTTCGCTTGTGGTTCCAGCCCCGTCGTTCCCCGCAAGCTGAAACGTTCCGGTCCGCTTCAGATCGACCTTGGTGACGCCCATGACGTCCCAGATATTGACAATCACTTCGGGATGTCGGACTAGGAATGCAAACATTTCCTGATCGCAGTCCATTGTCTCGGTCGGCATCCTGCGAAAATAGCTGGAGTTGTCAATCACCGACCTAAGCCGAGTGTTAGCGTCCGCCGTCAATTGCTGAAATGGAACTCGCTGGATAGAAGATTCTCTGGCCTCACGCGAAGACGTACCCTCCAAAACTTGCTGCCGTGGGGTACTTCGTTTGGTTGGACTACTGGGCGTTTGTCCATTCGAAACGGATTCAAGAATGCACGTAGACCCAAAGATAGCAAGTGCTATCGCTCCCAAGCGACCACGAAAACGGGATAGCTTGGTAAAATGGATCAAATATGATTGCATGAACAGATCCGCCACTTGGGAGATACATTTGACTGATCTGTTGTGTCGGCAAACTTTGTACAGGAAGAACAGTAGAACAATTCGAAATTTGTTCTACGGCGGGCTAAAATCGTTTTATGGAAGAATCGTCGAATTTAGATCAAGATCCCATTGTGACCATCAATCGCAGGGGAAAGGTCGTTTTGCTGTCAGTCGTCGCTGCTGCAGGGTTCTGCGCGGTGGTCGCAGGAACGATTTTTTTGTTTGGCGGAAATGTTGCCAATGATGTTAACTCGTTGATGCTGGCAATGCTCGGTCTGTTCCTAGCGGGCCTTCTAGGAATCGGTTTTTTCTGGCTTCGTGCGCGTTGGATCTGTGTGGCAGTGATCGATATGGATGGGATCATTGCATCGACCTTAGTCGAAAAATGGGAGCTTTCCTGGGCGGAGCTGATCGGGGTTAGGACCACTTTGAAGTTGGCAAAGAATGCGACCTACCCTACGGTTCGCTTGTTGCTGCTGCTGGAAGATTCCAAGTGCTTAGAAGCGACACTCAACTTTAGCCAATTTCAGGATTTGAAAGAAATTTTAGAACAAGCTGAATTCAAACCGAATTCGGCGGGACAGCAGCTCGGAACTCTGAAAGGGGTGGTGGCGTTCTGCGTATGCTGCGTCGCGTTCCTGTTAGGAATTTGGTGGGACTCTCAATTGTTGCAACGGTTTAACAACGGCCTGTTTCCTGCGGGAAATGCCAGGAGTGTTTTGATTCAGATTGCGTTAGCTGTAGCGGCGCCCCTGGGAGGTTTTTCGGGGGCCATTTGGGCTTTGTATCATCTGTTGATGCGGCCCGTACTTTATACGCCGGGTTGGATCAATAAGCACGCGTGATAGGCCTCGTTGCCTCGGCCACTACGGTTGTCAGATGGGCATCGTCGCCTCGGCCACTACTTGGCTTTTCGAGGTGGTGCAAACTTGATTCGTTCCACCAATCTCTTCACGTCGTCACCGATGCGTTGTCCTGTCACGGCGGTGACCGCTTCGATCACGAATTCGTACCGAAGGTTGTAATCGAGATCGATTTCGACTTCGGGACCTTCTTCTGGGGTTGGCGGAGCGTTGCCGCCGGTAAGATCGAGCACATACGCACGTAGCTTTTGCCAATCGTTACCGAATGACAAGCTGTCGTTGACCACGATTTCGGCCAACTCTCCTTCGGCGCTAGCGCGCAGTCGAAGCTTGATAGGGATGTTGGTAGTGTCCTGAGCTCCAGCGCCACCGCCGATCGGCATTTTGACGTTGAAGTCCCCTTCTTGAGCCGCGATCTTGAATGTCATCACGAAGAAGATGAGCAACAAAAAGATAACGTCGATCATCGACGTTAGCTGGAGCTCCGCTTTTTCATTTCCTCGCTTAGATGCAAACTTCATCGGTTAAATCTCTTGAGATGAATCGAGTTTAAACTTCTTCGCGAACTCGTAGAACAAACTTTTCGAAGCCCAGTTCTTGGCATTTCTTGATCAGATCTTGGACTAGGCCGCCGGGCGTGTTCTTGTGCCCTCGGATGACGATATTGGCGTCTTTGGCGGATTGGTTTCTGGAGACGAGCAATTGGATTTCAGTTCGCAGCATCGGGGCGACGGATTCGACGGTTGCAACTTCGCTTCCGACGTAAATCGCTCCTGTGGAATCCAGATGCAAGACGATAGGAAAGGTCAACGGAGCATCGGCCGGTTTGGCTAGTTCGCTAGAAGGCAGTTTAATTTTGTCGTTTTGATCATCTTGCGAGAAGTTAATCAGAACCATGAAGAAGATGATCAACTGAAATACCATGTCGATCATGGCAGTCATGTCACCTTCTGCAACCTTCGTGTCAAATTTCTTGCGAGGACGCATAGCTCACCGTGAGGTCCGAGATGTTTTTTGCTGTAAAGACGCGCTCCGAAACTAGCCCTTGATGAAGGCTTGGAACTTCTCCAGCATCTCTTCGCTGATGGTTCCGGCGTTCATGATCATCCTTTGCACTCGATTTCGAAGGATGTTGTAGATCGTGATTGCGGGAATAGCCAAGAACAATCCAAACAGCGTTGTGTAAAGAGCTTGTTCAATACCACCTGCAAGCTCGCTAGGTTTTGGCGTTGTTTCGCTTCCTGCAATTTGGCCGAAGGATGCCACCATCCCTTGAACGGTTCCCAGTAGGCCCACCATAGGAGCGATGTTACCGATCAAGGCAAGATAGCTCAGCATGTGCTCGACCCGCATGGTTTCCGATTCGCCGACAATCTGCATTGCTTCAATCGCTGGCTCCTTTCCTTTTTGGAGCTTGCCCAAACCGGCAGACAGGACTTGGCCGAGAAAACTTTCATCAGCTCGTACCAGTTCGACAGCCGCCTGTGCGTTGTTTTCAGTCAGGCTTGCTTCGACCCCTTGAATCAGGTCGTCGGGGATGAAATTGTTCTTTTGGACGGCCAGAATCGCGCGGACCACTAAGGCAACCAGAATCATACTCATGATCAAAAAGATCACGGCATACATAGGGCCAAGAGAGTTCCAGGTTTTAACGAGCAGATTCTCGCTCTTTACGGCGGCAGGTTCTTGCGCGAGAAGACTGCTGGACAAGACGGAGACCGTCAAACCGAACGAAGCGACATAAGAAACGAGGGACCGCACACGCCGAAAAGAGAATTGCATAGCGACTCCGGGTTGGAATTCGAATAGTGACGAGGGGAGGTTGGGAAAGGCAATCAACGA
>CAITIF010000963.1 GCA_903892365.1 uncultured Pirellula sp.
GTTCTCTTTGATGATGTAGAAGCAATACTTGATAGGACATGGTTCGCCCACTTTGCTTGGAATTACAGATTCAGAAGCTAGGGACTGAAGCACGGGTTCTTCGTCGGATCGCAACGGCGAAACAGCGTAAGCATCCTTCGTCCACTTTGCCATTTGCGACGGCGATGGCGATGGAATAACACTGAGCGTACCTTTGAACAATCCACCAATGTACTCGCGTACTTGCTTGGGAGGTTCATTCAGGGGATTTGGGCCCTTGTTGTTGTCTCGCGAGGTAAGGCCTTTGCCGTTAGTCACCAAAATCTGACTTCCATCATGAGAAAATCGAACGCTGGTCGGATACCAACCGACAGGGATAAAACCGAGCGATTTCGATTCTCCTCGTTCCGAAATGTCAAACATAACAAGGTTGTTGTTGTCCGCATTGGCAACGATCAACACTTTTTGGTCGTTAGAAACGGAAAGACTATTCGGGGTGCTACCGTTTCGTGTGGTGGAGTACAACGACGTTCGAATGACTTCTTTCGTGGTTCCAGTATCCGTGGTCAACATCAAGACAGAGTTATCATCGGCGCATCCGACCAGTAGTAGTTTTCCCTCGTCCAGGAACTGCATCTCCGTGGGATGGCTTCGGACGGCCCATTCTGCGGTCAGTTTTTTGGTTGCGAGCTCGATGACCGCAACCGAAGCGCGACCCCATAGGCTGACCATGGCCCGACTTCCATCGGGAGAAATCACGACATCCAATGGGAAGCTATCGCTAGGCAGATCGATCAATTCAACGCCGGGCGTCACGTTCACTTGGAGAACCTCTTTGCCATTCTCGTCGAGTACCTTTTTCGGTTCCGGTTCGACTGGAGCGTTCTGAGCCGTGTTCAATGGCACCAATGCGATTTGGTTTGCGACCATACCGCATGCAATCAGCATCGATCCGTTTGCAAAGTCGCGGACCCCCGAAACAACAAAAGTTTCTTTCGGTAAGACCACCTGAATCTTTTGATTCAGAGTTAAGAACCCAGCGCGATGATCGTAAACGTAAATGCACTCATCTTCCGCTCCGCTGATAAAAAGTCGCTTTCCGTCGGCTGAGAAATCCAGACCGCGGAACGTTTGATCCATTGTGACTGATGAGACAACTTTTTTATCGGAGGTACGCACGATTCGAACTTCGTGCGTGCCCCATCCGCTGTGCAAGATTGCCGCGAATTGTCCATCGGGGGACAGTTCGATATGACTTGGGAAGTCGCCCATTTCGATCTGGTCCCCGACTGGCTTCAAAGACCAGCCGTTGGGAAGTAGAGTTTCGCCCGTGGACTTTAAACCAGGGAGCTGAATAGGCTTGGAGACAATCGCTTTGTCCTGGCTCAAAGCCTCACTGCATCCAATCGCGATGAGAAAGGCAGACGCAAATGCTTGTAGCGCTCGAACACTTTGACGTGGATGTCGGCTTGGATTCTTCATGTTGGAATAGCTAAGAAGGTGCGGTGTTAGGAAGGAGTAGGTCGAATACGTTTTCATTCGGCTCCGAACCTGTTTGTAACCAACATTCGGAATTCTGGGTATCGAGATCCCCGAATATCACTGATTCTTAACCGAAACCTAGCATCCAAGCCTTTCTCACGTATTTGGGTTCAGTATGCAGCTCTTTACGAACCAACA
>CAITIF010000964.1 GCA_903892365.1 uncultured Pirellula sp.
GCTTTGAAACACCTCGAGCCGCCGTTTGGAGAGATAGTTGCCGCGTCCCTTGACCAGCACACTAGAAAATTCGCGAGGGATCACGGCATTGAGCAACGGCAAGTCTTTGGATATCAGTTGCTCTTGCAAACTAATGGTGTGAGTGCTGACAACAATTCGCTTGATGGAATCATCGTCGTCGTCAGACTCTTTCTTTTTAACCGGAAGCGAGTCCGACTCCGGCATATCGGCCGGTTTTGTAGCACCTTCCTGCGAAGTTGCGTGCAGGATGGCTGGAACAAGGTACCCAAAGCTCTTTCCTACCCCCGTCCCCGCTTCCACCATGAGATGATGGCGTTTTGCCAGCGCGTTGGCGACAGCATCCGCCATTTCGAGCTGTTCATTGCGGTGTTCGTAATTCTTGATCCGGCGGGATATGCTCCCTCCAGGTCCAAGAATCGAACGGATATCTAGCTCGTCCATCAATTGTTTCTGCATCCACTTTGCACTGGGTCCGCCGACGATCGAACGCGTCGTTTCAAGACGCTGAAGTATATGGCAATTCGATCTTTCTTGTTAGTCTCGCAGATGCCCAACATCGGCTAGAATGGCTGCACATCTCCCTTTTACATGCGAACCTCGCCAACTTTTTTCGAGCAAAAATGCAAACCTACAGCTCTGTCGAACCGATCCACGATCGTGGCTGCCAAATAGGCTCAGCTTTCCTGCTTCTGCCTTGCATCTTGTTGAATACCCTTTTGAATGTTGGTTGCACCCCCTCCACGAGCACCGGAGTTGCCACCAGTCCGTCGGCGGAAACGTCCACGTCGCAACCTGCCCATTCCCAAGAACAACCCGCGGTAGCAGATTCTGTGGTTGCTGCCGACGACCAGAAGCAAGCCCCGCGTGCGACTCCCCCTATTTCCCTGCCTATCACCCCCGCTCCTGAAGTAACGCCGGCTCAACGGAGTCAAGCCAATCCGACAGCTATCAAGCCAGTCGCGACTCTGACACCGGAGCAAGCTAAGCTTTGGAAAAGTCCGACCTACGATCCCATGGTCTTGATGGGTTTTCGAGACATCTCCCAGGTTGGCGTTGTCACTTGCATGACATCGACGCCGGATGGATTGCAATTTATCGTCGCAGGAAAGGGCGTTTCTATGTGGTCCATCGAAAAGCAGGCAATAGAACACTTGTTTTTGGACTCTACCGCGAAAGATCAGTCCTTGATTGTCTGCCTTGCAATGGCTCCCAATGGAAAGTGGTTCGCTACGGGGGATACCGAGGGAAATGTCAGTATCTTTGCCACCGAACCAAGGCAATTAGTAGTGTCAAAGAAGATCGAGTCCAACGATGTGATCGATCTCGCCATCTCACCGGACTCCAACCAGATTGCAACGATCACCTATGGCTCAACCGTTTCCCTTTGGAATGCCGAAACACTTGCTGCCACGACCAACATCGATACCAAGCAGAACAGTCTTAAGCGAATTTCCTTTGCCAATGGCGATTCACTGATCGCGATGGGCGAAACCGCGTCCCTATGGAATATTCGCGATGGAAAGCTTCTCAAAAATCTACCTGGGGATCGCTTCCATGAAACTCTCTTGGCATTGCCACAATCTCAACGCTTTTTCACCGGCGGAAACACTACTATTCTGGAATGGGATGCAGAGAGTCTCAATCAGGTGAAAAAAACGGAGGGAAGCTTCTCCTCGAAGGAGTTGATTGCGATCTCTTCGGAGGGTGATAAGCTTGCAACCGCGAACGGAACTGCCATTCGAATTTGGGAGCGATCCAGCGGGCGACTCCTTCAGGTGATCGATGTGGTTGGTGGAACCATCCATGGCCTTGCTTGGCTACCAACTTCCAACGTTCTGGTTGTGGTATCCGACGCTGGGCCAGTTCGATTTTGGGGAACAACCAAAGTCGATCCGAAGTACGGACTTAAACAGGTCCATGGTGCGCCCACATGGCAAGAGCTTACTAAACAAGCGCCAGCGACGCCCGCCCAACTTCAGTCGGTGCTAGATCTGCGCACGTTCCCCATGCCGCCCGACAGCAAGCTGGACTTCGGAAACGCAGACTCGTTGAGCGTAACCACCACATTGAGCGAACAAGATGCCAAGCTATTTTATCGCTACCACTTTGGGGAACAGGGCTGGCTCGAATCGACGGAACTCTCGCCCAATCCCGCCTTGATCCAGTTCGTGAAAGGTGGATTCTTTGTGTCCGCTTCCTTCTATGAATCCGGACCGATGCAAACCAACATCAATATCAGTGCGAGCGGCAATTTCGATCTGCGTTCGCTACCGAAACTCGACAGCAAGCTGATCGAAGTTGTTTACGAATCGTCCGATTCGGTCATGTACAAATCCAAAGTCGAAATCGTTTCGATTGAGATTGGTTTGATACAACAGATGCACGCGAATGGTTGGGTTCCCTTTGGAAGACTGTATGCAACCAAGAATGAAACGCCGGATCAGTGTGATTTGAGCTTCTTGAATCGAGGCATGATTGCGAATATTTCGATCGGTAAATTCCCGACGGATCCCGACTACTTCGTCATTCAATACACCAAGCAATGGATGATGAACTCAC
>CAITIF010000965.1 GCA_903892365.1 uncultured Pirellula sp.
AGTTCGCTTTCTAAACTAATCCCTTTCGCCACCATTAGAACCAACTGGATAGCCGCTTGTTTCAAGTCATTTCGAATCCGCGTACACAGCTCAATGCCAGGAATTCCCGGCAAGTCTAAGTCCGTGATCAGAAAATCGAATGGATTGGTGCCCAAACGGCAGAAGGCTTCGTCCCCGCGATGGACAAGAACAGACGTGAAGCCTGCGCGGCTCAGATTGAATTGAATTAAGTTCCCGAGTACGAGATTCGGTTCAGCGATCAAAACGAACTTTTTTCGGGATATCATTTGGGCTTTGACTCCGATTGAAGATGATTATTGATCGGGACAACTGGTACCGAATCCATTAAGGCGCAACGGAAAAGTACGTTTTTTTGAGCCTAGATCAAATGGTTTTCGCAAAAAATCCAAATTGCTTCTCGGCAAGGAATTGTCGAATGGAAGCTACAGCGATTGGATGATGGGTAACATTTGGTTGAGCGACCCGGATAGCCGCCCTCCTAAATCCAAGGTTACAAACTTAAAGCCCAGATCTTTCATATGCGCGACGATGGCTTTGCGATTGGATGATTCGCAAGCTTTGAGAATTTCGTCAACAGAAAATTCGAGCCGTGCCAGATCATCCGCATGCAATCGAACTCGAACGTCCACGAATCCCAGGTTTCGCAAAAAGAACTCCGCGCGTTCAATACGCTCTAAACGCTCGGATGTAACGGACTGACCGTAAGCGATCCTGCTCGCAAGGCATGGAGAGGCGGGCTTATCTGCGATCGACAGCTCAAAAAAGTTCGCCAAGCGACGAACCGATGTTTTGTTGATTTCCAGTTCCGCAAGCGGATTGACAACTTGATGCTCCGAGGCTGCTTGCAACCCAGGTCGGTAGTCACCAAGATCATCGAAATTGGCACCGGACAAAATGGATCGATAGCCATTTTTCGTCGTCCAGCGAATCAACGTGGAGTAAAGATTCGTTTTGCAGTGGTAGCATCTGTTTGCATCATTGCGAACGTAGTTTGCGTCTTGGATTTCGTGAGTCGCAAGCTCGACATGCCGAATTCCTATTGCCTGTGCAACGTCACGGGCATTCGCGAGTTCGGATTGGGCTACGGCGTCTCCGACGCCGGTAATCGCAACAGCCCGGTCGCCCAACGCTCGGTAAGCAGCCGCCGCAACCACGCCGCTGTCCACCCCTCCCGAGAAGGCGACCGCCACGGACTCCAGCAAGTGAATCCGGTCGATCAACTTCCTTGCGAGTAGCTCTACTTCCAAATTCATTTCTTTTTTCGCCGCTCGTCCGAAGTTGGAAGAGGCATGGGGCCAGCGAAAGCGTCGAAAATAGCAAGCAAGTTGAGCAGGCCGGCGACGGCGGTGAAAAGCGAGCCCAGCTCGAAACCGGCCGAGGCAACTTGATGCCATTGAGACAATTCGGCTCGGCTTAAAGGAGGTGCCATAAAACGACGCCAGCTCCATTCCAGGGCGGGAGGTTCGAATCGGCGACCACGTTGTTCGTCTGGATAAACGTCCTTGCGATGGATCCAGCCTTGTACCGCAGCTGGCAAGGCAGGTAGGCCAATGCAAAGCTGCGCCGGAAACTGAATTCGGTACTCGTCAGGGCTCCAAGCCGCATAGACAACTCGGCCGTGACCTACAAAAAGCCCCAGCAAAAACAGGCCAACGATGCAAACCGAAAACAAATAGGCCTTATTGCGTCTCCCTTGATAAAAATGCCCGGCTCCAGGAAAAACAAAGGCAAGAACGGCAGCAAAATAACGGTTCTTCAGATTGATCTCACAATCATCGACCCTGACAATGTATCCCGTATCGATCAATCCATTCATGTACAAACCCGAATTACTTTGCCTGTGTTTTGAGTCATGATTGATGTCATGCTTGAATCCAATTTTGAAGCCACGATCTCGTTTGGATCGGGGGGAAGAGTCGTAGTTGTGACTGTTTAGTGGATGTGATGCTAGCGAATCAGTGTTGAATAAACCCGCCTTTCGCTGGCTGCGAAAATTGCACTCCAGCAGACACTATATCAACAATTCCTTGCCACAAGGGAAGTCCTCCTTGGAAGAATCGTAGCACAAATCCAATACGGAGCGAATCGCAAGTCTTCTTCCGGTGATCACCTGGCGTGGGAATTAGATGGTTTTAGTTTGTGCTTTTGAACGTGGGAATTCCGTTTCGCAACGCCCAGACGGCGACTTCGGTGCGATCTTTTGCTTTTTGCTTTCGAAGAATATTTTGAACGTGCTCCTTCACGGTTTCAAGACTGATCGATAGGGCCTGACTGATTTCTCGATTGCTCAACCCCAAGGAAAGATGAGTCAGTACTTGGACTTCTCGTTTGGTAAGCCCTGACAACTGTTGGATGGGCGGGGGGGACTGAAGTAGGAACTGAGTTGCTTTGGTCAAGATGGAGTCTGATGGTGCCGTTCCCAGCGAGGCGCATGCTACGGAACTCAACAATTTCTGAAGACTGGAGCTTTTGGTGATAAAGTCAAAGAGATGGTATGAAGACGCTCGAGCCACATAAGTCGGGTTTTGGTGAAAGGTATAGACCAAAATCTTGACGTTCGGCGACAAGCTTCGAATACGGTCTACGAAATCGAGTATTTCTTCGTCTCCAAATCGATACTCGGTAATGATCAAATCGTAGTGGTTGTTTGATAACTCCGCGATCAAATCGCTTGGCAAATGTGCTTCGTGTTGAAGGAAGAAACCTTGCGAATGCAAGGCATGCCGCAGTCCCAAAAGACATACGTCACTGTTGTCGGCACAGAGAATTCGCATGATTTGCAGCCCCAACACCTTCTCGGAGGGTAATGCGATTTTTTCGCAACCCCTACAGTATATCTTGCCCGACACCAAAAAGGTGGGTATCCGCCGCTGAGCACATCGCCCTTCGCGTCAAAAGCCGCAAATGATCACTCCGTTTCGTTATTCATTGCAAAGTTTTCTTCACACTTCTTGACGCCGTTTGCCACAGGCGATATGCTCCGAATCGGCAAATTTAATACAGGAGCACCAAAATCAATAAAAATAATAAACGAGCAGCGAGTTCGCATGGCGCTGTTCACATACGTTCTTTGAAGGTTTTTTACGACGTTGTTCGTCGTCGTAGTTTTTCGCTTGCGGCGAGCGACCACGGGATGACTCAGAGCGCAGCCAGTCAGAGCGTCCAGCATTTGGAGGATTTTTTATCGGTTCAGCTGATTGATCGTTCTAAGCGTCCTTTTGTTTTGACGGTCGAAGGGCAAAAATTTTACGATGGGCTATCGGGGGTATTGCGTCAATTTGACGCTTTGGTGGACGAAGTTCGGCTCGGCAGCGATCCAGCCGGAGACGAATTGACAGGACACGTGCTTGTTGGCTCGATCTACTCGATGGGCTTAAGTTACATCCCGATTTTGCAAGAGAAGTTCCTGAATCAGAATCCCGCTGCGACTTTTGCGGCCCAACTCGCGCACCCTCACGAGGTCTATCGGATGGTGGAACAGGGGTCCGTGGATTTTGGAATGGTCAGTTATCCGGAGCAAAACCATCCCAGCCTTTTGACCACGCTTTGGCGACATGAGTCGATGATCTTGGTGGCTTCGCCAAGGCATCGACTGGCCGGTTTGGGAAAAATCAAGCCTGATGCATTGAACCAAGTAGGTTTAGTGGCCTTTATGAGCAATCTCCGCATTCGGCAGGAAATCGACAAGGAGCTTCGAAACGTTGGCGTCACAATGCGAGTCGTGGTTGAACTGGACAATCTTGACTCGGTGAAGCACGCAGCCATCGTCAACAGCGGTGTTGCCTTCTTGCCAGCGTTGACGGTTCAAAACGAATTGACAGCCGGTTCGCTGAAGGTGATCGAATGCGAAGGGTTGGAACTCACGCGTCCTCTTGGCGTCATTCAGCGTCGAGACGTTTCTTTGAGTCGAGCAGCTCGAAGCTTTTTAGATTTGATG
>CAITIF010000966.1 GCA_903892365.1 uncultured Pirellula sp.
AAAGTTTTCACACATCCATTTTCTGGCTTTGGCTGTGTTGTCTGCCTTTGCTTTTGGATCTGAACCTTCGTCGGACTTCACTGCCGTTTGGGCTCGTTGATGCTGAAGATTTAGGACTCGCTTCTCATAAACAGCATCTTGCGTTTGAAAATACAACTCGGTTCCTGGCGCATCGCCCGCCAATACGTAAGCGTACAGCGGCCGTAGGTTTTTGAGCCAGCTTGGCGTGGAATCGTGGGGTAGGTTTCTATCGTTCGCCCAACGATTTCACACTCTCGCAGGATCTCCACTCATGGCTCAATCCATTGAAAGCAAAACTCAGCTCTGGAACAAGCGGCTACGACAATTTGAAAATTCCTCCCTCACCGTCGCCGAGTTCTGTCAGTCGGTAGGTTGCTCCATCCCCACATTCTACCAATGGAGAAACAAGCTCCAAGCTTCGAAACCAGCGCTGCCAAAGCCTGCCTTTCTCCAAGTCCAGTCCGAGCCCCATACGACTCACATTCAAGTCAAGCTCCTATCAGGAATCGTCATCTCGCTTCCGATTGAAGCCATCGACTCCTTGCCTCGCCTCTTGGACCGAGTCGCTTAGATGCTCGCCATCAATCCACAGGTCAAGATCTACTTGCACACCGAGCCGATCGATATGCGCAAGAGCTTCGATGGGCTATTTGGAATCATCAAGTCAGATCTTCATCTCGACGTGAGAGACGGAGGTGTTTTTATGTTCCTCAACTTACGTCGCAATCGGATCAAGCTCATGTATTGGGATCGCGACGGCATCGCGATTTGGATGAAACGATTGGAGTCCAATTGTTTCCAGAGACCGCTGCGCTCTTCCGATGGCAAGCACATCATCATCGAACCAACCGAGCTGCAATCGATCCTCGCGGGCATCGACTTAGCGAGCATCAAGATGCGAAAACGATACGTTGCACCCAACCTAATTCCTCACGCGACTAACGCCGCTTCATGAACAAACTTTTTCTTGTCATTCTTTTACAAATTTGCCTTGCGACCACTTGCGCTTTGTACCCCATGCGCTATAGTGACCACATGCAAGACGCAAGCAAACTACCACAACAACTGAGCACCGCGCACGAAGTCATTACCGTGCAATCCAATACGCTCGCGGCGCAAAAAGCACAGATCGATCAGCTCACCAAGGAGCGCGAAGAACTTCGTGCAGAGATTCGCTTCTTGATGTCAGGCAAGAAGCGAGAGAAGTTCATCGGCGCTGACCAAATGCTTCTCGAACTCCAGGACGACAAAGAACTCCAAGCGGCGCTTGAATCGGCTAAGAAGGATGCGGAAGAAGAGCTTGAAGCACTCAACAATAATCCAAATCCAAAGCCCAAGAAACGCAAGCCTGCTCCGGATAAGTTCCCAGCACACTTACCACGCGAAGATATCGAGGTCGCGATCCCGCCTGCATTCCAAGCTCGCATCAAATCCGGTGAGTTGTTTGTCAAACATTACGAATACACCGAGTCCCTCAAAACGATTCCGGCTCAAGCGATTGTTCTTCGGTACAAGCGACCTGTGTTGGCTTATGTAAACGATCCAGAGCGAGTACTGCTGGTCGAAGAGGAAGCAAATCTCGGTGAAAAAGGGCGATATCACCCGTCCACCGCAGCTCATATCATCCATAGCAAGTTTGGAATGCATCTTCCTCTGTATCGACTTCAGGATGTCTACGCATCGTGTGGCTTGACACTCAGTCGCTCTACATTGGACTACAACATCGATCTAGCACATGAGGTCACGCAAGAGCTTACCAAGCTGATGCTCTCGCGCTTCTTGGCCGCATTCTGCGTTGGATTCGATGACACGCATACGACCTTGATCATGCCAAAAGAAGTTCCAACGATTGATCCGAACAAGACCGATCCGGCAACCTTGCGATTGATCGAGAAGATGAAGGAAGCGATCAAAGAAGGCAAAGACAGTCTCGACGCAAAGATGTGGGGCTACACAAGCTTTGATCCGTCGGCTCCGTATGACATCTTTGACTTCCGAGTCTCAAGGCATCGGGACGGCCCAGCCGAATTTCTGGGTGGTTATGGAGGATACGCGATGGCGGACTGCTATTCGGGCAATATGTCAGTGATCTTATCGCCCGAATCGAAGATGACTCGCATGGCGTGCTGGGCGCACGCGCGCCGTCATGTTTACGAACATCAGCATAACGATAAGACCGCCTCTGAGCTTCCCCTTGCGCTGATCAACAAGATCTATGATATCGAGCGTCGCGCTTCGATGAAGAGCGACGAGGAGCGTGGCAAACTGCGCGCGACGGAGACTCGTATGTACTTGGATCGATTGCGTGAGTGGCTTGACGGTCCAGTGGCTGCGAATCTGTTGCCATCGAGCAAACTTGCAGGAGCGTTCCGTTACATTCGTAATCACTGGGAAGCGTTGAATGTATTCGTGAAGGATGGTCGCCTTCCAATCGACAACAATCAAGGGGAGGGCTTGATGCGTCGTGTAGCAGTCGGTCGCAAGAACTGGCTCTTTGTGGGTAGCTTGCGAGCAGGTGTGCGCAATGCGAACTTGATGACGTTGGTGGCCAGCGCACATCGCAACGATTTGGATGTAACGAAGTATTTGGAGAGTGTGATCACGCACATGCTTCGAGGAACGGCGCGGGTCGAGGAATTACTTCCTGATGTTTGGAAGACACATCACCCGGAAGCGGTACGGACCTATCGCGTGGAGGAGCGTGCGGAGAAAGCATCCACAGCGTTAGCACAAGCCGCCAAGCGTCGCGTCCGTAGCGAATTACGAAAGTCGCTCAAGGGCTAGACCAACGGCCGTCAACCCCACTGAACGAATTCCTGCAAAAAGAGCCTGTACGCTTACCCTACAGATATCGCGAAGATTTCGTTGAGTTCTTTGAGACGCTGGTCGATCCAATCTTTCCGCTGGAAGCCGTTCTCATCCGAAAGCAGATGGGCTTTCCTGCAGCATCTGGAAAGGCAGTGATACCAACGACTTACGGACGTATCGACCAGTCGGAAGCGAGCTTTCGTCATGGCAAATTCCCATCAAGGAACAATCGATTCACTCAGCAAAATTACCAAACCGAAGAACAAATGCAACATGCTATGCCTAGTATCTAGCGTGAACGACGCATTAGTCGTGTTGATTAGAATCA
>CAITIF010000967.1 GCA_903892365.1 uncultured Pirellula sp.
CCGAAGGCATAGCCTAAGGGAATGCATCACTTGCGAAGGAATTCTTGGGGAAGGTTCATTCTGTGGCAACCTGCGCGGCGGCTTGGAGACGTACATTTTGCGAACCGGTAATTTTTGACGGATCCTGGAACGTTGCTGTGGCTGCACGTTTTCGCGTTGATTCGTGCTTGCTTAGGGGGAAGACTGGAACGGAAAAGCCGAATTTATGGCATCCGGGGGTTGTTCGAGCATGTACGAAGCGGTCGTTTGGGGCCTTTTATTGGCGGCGCGCCGTATTGGTTATTGACGGCATGCCGTGTTGGGACGGGTGGCAAGCTCTTGGGGGCGGCGATTTCGCGGAGGTGTTTTCAACCAGCGAATCGGACTTCGGGGGTTTTGGCACTAGCCAAAATGCATGAAGTTGCTGACAATTCGGGACTTATTGAGTACCCGACCCCCTCTGCCGAGCAACCGACCACTTGTCGAGCATCGGCTCTTTGGCGAGTGAAAGACTAGTGGACAGAAAACTTATTGCCTGGTTGCTGATATGCGTCTCCCTTTTCTTGCTTTTCAACAGCATGCAAAGGAATCGCGAAATTGCCCGGTTGGAGCAAGAAAAGCAGGCAAAGTTTGCGGAGGAACTCAAGCAAAAAAAAGTGCTAGAGACCAAGGTGAGAGCGGAGGAGATCGCCAAACAAGACCCCTCGTTTTCGTTACCTGTGGAGCCTGAAAGAGTTCGAACGACTCTTGGCAGCATGGACCCCAAGGACTCGTTCCCCTTTTTGGTGACCTTGGATAACCAAGGGGCAGCGATTGAAAGAATCGAGCTGGTCGGGCAAAAGAAAACTGGCAGTTTCGATTACCGGTCCCTGCGTTTTAAAGAACGCGAAGGATATCTGGGGTATCTGGCTCTTGAAGAGCGGCCAAGTTCTTTGAATGTGAATTCGGTTCCGAAAGGTTCGGCTGCGGCCAACGCTGTATGCAAAGAAGACCCCAGCCGTGTCGGCCTGAAGCCTGGTGATCAAATCATCGGGTGGGACGAGTTGAGCGGATCTCCGTCGCTTTATAAGCTCGAGAAGAGGTTGGGCAACCAACCCGCGGGCAATACGATCGAGCTCAAGATTCAGCGGGCTGCGCCGAAAAACGATCAGGCACCGCCGGAACCAGCGGTGAACGCTGCCGAACCAGGAGCGGTCGCTTCTGCGAATGAGGGGAATCCAACTTTTACTTTTGTTTGCACCCTGACGGAACGTCCTCTAGATGTGCTTCGCGCGGAGGATGACTTTGAAGCGGAACAAGTCATTGGCAACGATCCAGTTTTGTCGTGCCTGACGACTCTTGCTTCGGTTGATGCAACTGCCAAAATTGAAGGCACCGATCCGTCGATCATGGGACTGGAGCGAACGCTCAAAGGGCGTTGGAACGTGAAACCTCTTGAAGTGGAACGTGGCATGGGAGTGGAATACTCGATGCCGCTTCGATCGTTTTTGAAGGTTTCGGGGGCAGAAGCGAACCTGGAACTGGTCAAGCAATATCGATTGCTGGCTATCTCAGCTGAACAGGCCAACGATCCCAACGCGCGAACTCACCATTTGCAACTGACGACGATCGTTCGCAATTTGGACGACAAGCCTCATTCGGTCGCGATTCGCCAAGAAGGTCTGAATGGTATCTCGCTGGAAGGTTGGTGGTATCCAACCAAGATTTCCCCTTTCTTTTTTAGCGCCGCGGGGGCTCGGGATGTGATTGTGGGGGATGGGCTTCAGACCCATACATTGCTTACCACCAGAAGTATTGTCGCCAATGCAACAAGCTTCCCATCGGATCCTGACTTGGGAATATTTGGACCTGCGGATACGCTGCCCAAGCGAACCGTAAGGTATGTAGGCTTGGATACTCAAAGCTTTACAGCGGCGATGCTGCCGAGTCCTGATTCCCCCGAAGCGATGTCGAACTTGCAACGCGCTAAGGCGGTTGTTTTAAATTCAGCGTACACCGATCTTAATCGTCATCCTTCGTCCAAGCAGCAGGCCACCAATGTTGGATTTTGGTTTGAGACTGATACCAAGGTTATTCAACCCGGTTCCGAGTGGAAACTAGACTACGAGATTTTTGCGGCCCCCAAAGATCCTATTATCCTGGGCGCTTATAAGCTGGATGACGCGATCGAATACGGCTGGTGGATTTTTGGCTTTTTTGCCAAGCGTCTTGGTTGGATTTTGCATTTCTTTTTCTACCTAACCAGCAACTTTGGTGTTGCGATCATGCTGTTGACCGTCTTGGTCCGATCGTGCATGTTCCCGGTCAGTCGCAAAATGGCGCTCAATGCACAAAAGATGCAATCGGTTCAGCCTCATACTGCCAAGCTCAAGGAGATGTTGAAAGACGATCCTAGAAAAATGATGGCCGCCCAGCAGATGCTGATGAAAAAGGCGGGCATCAATCAGTTTGCTGGATGTTTGCCGGCCTTGATTCAATTGCCCATTGTGATTGGTCTTTACCGTTGCGTGTCGGTGGATGTGGGATTACGACAGCAAAGTTTAGTTCCCGGCTGGGATTGGTGTTCCAATCTAGCAGGCCCCGATATGTTTTTAGATTGGCATTCTTGGATGCCGGACTTTATTGCCGGTCGTGGTTCGGGTTGGTTCGGTCCCTACTTGAACATTCTTCCGATCATCACCATCGCGTTGTTCATTGTGCAGCAGAAGGTGTTGATGCCCAAGGCAACGGACGAACAGTCGAGAATCGCTCAGCAAATGATGATGGTAATGACCATCATGATGGGCGTTCTGTTTTTCAAAGTTCCTGCGGGACTGTGCATTTACTTCA
>CAITIF010000968.1 GCA_903892365.1 uncultured Pirellula sp.
CGGTTGCTCCGCGGCCATTCGTGCATGCTCGACACTGGCAGCTTCCGTTGCAGCCGCTAGCTTCGCAAAATCGGGCTTGCTCCATCCTTCAGGTGCAGCCGCTGGCAGAGGAAGTTTGGCGTGCTCCACCAATCGCTCGGCAAGTCGATAATCATCTGGATGGATTGTTGTGCCATCGAGCGTGTTGTTGCTGCCGTATATTCTTAAGAATCCCAGAGCCTGTCGTACTTGCATTTCCGAGAGGTGTTCCGACAAAACGGCTTTCAAAGTTTCGCGGTTGGTAATCTTTTCCGAGTGGCATGCTTCCAGAACTGCCTTAGCAGCTTCGCTGGTCATACCAGGAATGCGTTTCAGAGTGTCCAGTTCCGAGTGGAATATATCCACACCTGCCTGAGTGATTGCCGCTGAGACCGCGTCGTTCAATGCCGCTTCCAGCTCGCGTTGTGGCAATTCTCGTTGATAGGAACCAAGCCGTAATCTTACGGGGTCTACTTTCAAAATCTGCTTCAAAGGATCTTGAAGTCGCCAAGCGAGCCACGTAGCAGCGCGATGTCGTCGAGAAATACGAGGCAGTTCAACAAGGCAGCCGCGCGACATACAGTAGCCGTCTGCCCCAGCGCGATCGACCATGGTCCAGTACAGCGACCCTTCGGATGACTGCTTCATCAGCTCCGAAACGGTATGAATCAGATAGCGTCGAGCAGGCCCGTTTGACAGAGCAAGCAATGTCACTTTGTGCTCATGAATCCATTGACCAAGAGCAACCACGTTTTGAGCAACCACGTCGGCTCTATTGCTGTTGCATGCTATTTCGCTCGTAAAGAGAACCTTGCCATCAATATCGACAATTGCGACAGCGGCCATCTTGGGGCCGATCGAATCGATCACCAAGATCCGGTGCCCTCGCACTGGGCGTTGCAGAAGGCTTGCTTGCAAATGCACCACGGCGGCTTCTGTTAAGTCCATGTGCGCGTCCTCTTCCAAGATCGTAAATACATCTTGGTGGAGTCGCGGCAGAATGAAGTTGCGAAGCCCTTGCTCGGAAACTTCCAGCAACCAATGGTGCATAGGATGACGGCCTGGGCAAAGTGATTCCCGGCAAACTTGGATTAGAGGCTTCTCGTCGTAGTGAAAATTGACAGCGATGATTTGGGATCGCTGCCCTCGAGCAAGCATCAGAATCTGATACGGAGTCAGATCGACCAATTGCTTCTTCAAGCGAGCGTACGATTCCAAAATGCTGCGAAGCCATTTTCGCCGTCGTTGACGAGGCGAAAGTTGTTTATCCGACAAGGACTTTGTTTTTAGTCCCTTCGAAGATTTTCGTCCTTGATTAAAGTCCGCAATCAACGGTGCAACTTCTGCTGCCGGCTCTGCAGCAATCGAAGCTGCGTCCGGGGCAACATCCGACGAAACCTCCGTTATAACTTCCAATGGAGATTCATCCCCAACGAATGCGGATGGTGTTTCGGCGTTGTTTTCAGTTGTTGTTGGAGCTGCTTCCGGCTCAGTCGTCTGTTCAGCAATCGCAGAAACGGTTGCGGGTGCAGCTATCGCTTCGCTAGGCAAAATTTGGTTGCCCGACTTCTCTGCAGACTCAAGCTGCTTTTCCGCGTCGCTACCTTTCGGTGGATCAGGAAGAATCTTGACGGACACTCCAGCTCGTTTAAGCAGAGTGCGTTGAAGATCCTGAATTAGCCGAACGTCCTCGCTCAACAGGTGGATCATCCATTGCTTGGTGTGCTCGAGAACCTCCGAAGCCTGCTCGACCGGAACCGCTGCGATCTCGGCAGTCCAAGCAATCAGATCCTTGGGAGCGTCGCCTTGCATCGTCAATATTGCTTGACCAACCGCTTCGACTTGCGGACAAGCGTCTACGATGGATCTGGAATTTCGCCGAGCTCGCAAATGTCGAGTGACTGTGTCTACTTGCGAAATGGTGTTGGCTTGGGCGACAACCGACGAAACCGTTTCGTTCCATTGTTGTTCGCGTTCCAATGTTTGCTGGACTTTTTCCTTGTGCCGTTTCAAAGATTCCGAATAATTCAGGGCACGACGAAGGATGGACAAAGTCTGCTCGTCGATGTTCCCAAGCTCATCAGGCCGATAGTTTGCTAGATAGTTCGGTTCGTAACCCTGATTGAGCAACTCGACGGGGAATTTGAGTTGTTCTTCCGGAAGGCGCATGTAACGCGCGATCGCTTGGATATCTTTCATATGGCAAACTGGTTCATTCCACGAATCA
>CAITIF010000969.1 GCA_903892365.1 uncultured Pirellula sp.
ACTTACCAAGGCGCAATCGTCGATAAGCTAACATCACGACAAATAAGATCCTTCCGAGTATTTTGAAATGTCGGAGGGGATGGAACTGCAGAACGGTTGCTAGCAAAACATGTTTTATCAACGTACGATCCTCTGCCTTGGCTTTTTTGCCAATTCCATCTTAGCCGCATCGTGCGTTCACGCGCAATTGGTTCCAGCATCGGACCTGTCATTCCAGCAGCCGAATGAGATGCTAGTCAGCGAAGTGGATCAGAATGATCTCGTAATGCGAATGCAAGCTATGGAATTGCAAACGCATGAATTGCAAGAGAAGATTGCAAAGCTGGAGAGTACGAACAAGCAAAAAGAAGTTCCCAAACCGAAGTTACCCAGTGTTGCAATCAGTGGGGTCTTCCAGGCAGACGGGATTGCGTTCAACCAAGATGACGCCAGCCGCGAAGCCTATGGGCGCGTTGAAAGTGGTGCCGATTTTCGTCGGGCCCGACTGGGGGCGAAAGGTGCAGTTACGGATCGTATGGACTACTTTATGCAAATGGATTTTGCGGCGTTTGGACGCCCTACCTTTACGGATTTGTATGTAGACTTCAAAGACGCCGGCCCACTTGGAACCGTTCGTATTGGCCAGTGGAAGCAGCCCTTCTCGCTGGAAGTGGTTAGCAGTTTTCGATACACGACCTTAATGGAACGTGCGGGAACCTTTCAAGCGTTCACGCCATTTCGTCACCTTGGCGTAGGATTCTACGACCACTCGGAAGATCTCGACTGGACTTGGGCCGCTTCCTATTTCCGAACGGGGCAGGATCAGTTTGCCGGCTCATTGAGCACTGACGGCGGCAACGGATTGGCTGGCAGGATCACTCATCTGCTTTGGCATGATAACGCCGCTGGCGAAGATTACTTGCATTTGGGATCTGGTTACTTTTTGAATGCGCCCCCTAACGAACGAGCCCGCTTTCGCAGCATTCCCGAGATCTATGTGGGGGAATTCGTGGTGCCTTCAGGAGAACCGATTGGCACGAGTGGTCAGGCTGTTCCCGATGTAGCCAACGGAACCCCCTTCTTTGTTGACACCGGCGTGTTGGCTGGTACCAGCTTGTCGCAAAGTTTTGGAACGGAAGCCTTATGGGTTCGTGGGCCGCTGTCCTGGCAGACGGAAGCGATTGGCACTCATGTGGACACATCCACCGTAGGCAACGGGTTCCTTTGGGGCGGTTATTCACAGGTCGGTATTTTTTTGACGGGGGAGCATCGTCCTTATGATCGCAAAGCAGGTGCAATCGACCGAGTTATGCCGCTGAATAGTCTTTCGAAAAATTGCCAAGGCTTTGGAGCTTGGGAAGTTGCCGCCCGTTGGTCTTATTTGGATCTGACGGACAACCTAATTCGAGGTGGGGATATGCAGAACATCACCCTGGGGTTGAATTGGTATGTAAATCCATATTGCAAGTGCGTTGTCAATTACATTCATACCTGGGCCGAATCGCGGCCAATTCGGAACGGCAGCATCCAAGGCAATCAGTTTATCGCATCGGAAACAGATGCATGGTGCATGCGAGCTCAATTGGACTTCTAGCCGAAGATGCTAAGATATCTTTTTCGGCACTCTCATTTCGCATGCCTGAACTGCGAACCACGTTACGGCGAGCCGCTGTTTCGTAGGTTGGTAGTGCCACGTTCTTGTAAAATCGCGCTAAAGGCGAATGACTGGAAGTATGGAATTAAACCAAAGTGCCAATGAGCACTTGTCAGCTCCGAAGGCGGCATACATCCATGTCCCTTTCTGCCACTCGCGTTGCCCTTATTGTAGTTTCACGGTAGTCGCGAATCGATTGGACTTGGTCGATCGCTACGTGGAGGCAGTCACGCGAGAAATGACGAATCTTGAGTGCCCACAAACGGTCAACACGATTTTCATCGGTGGTGGAACGCCCACCCTGTTGCCTCGTGAAGCGATGGAACGATTATTCACAACGATCCGCAGCTGGCTTCCGTTGGCAGAAAACGGCGAATGGAGTATTGAAGCGAACCCACAAGACGTCGAACCGAATCTTTGCGCCTTTCTTCGTGATCAGGGTGTTAACCGGGTCAGCCTGGGAGGGCAATCGTTTGATACGGCCAAACTGAAGACGCTGGGTCGCGATCACACGGGGGACCAATTGGCTCGTTCCATCGATGTGGCAAGCCAATGGTTCGATGAAGTCTCGGTCGA
>CAITIF010000970.1 GCA_903892365.1 uncultured Pirellula sp.
CTCTTGAGGACGCTTGCGCGATCGGTATTCGTTGTACAACAACAGCAAAGTGGCAGGGATGAACGGCAAGAAGTAATAGATGATTCGGAACAACACGACGGCCGCCAAGACCGCCCCCAGCGATTCCTCTGGGAAGAACGAAACCATTACTCCTTCTAAGACACCAAACCCGCCCGGCACGTGAGTCAAGACGGTAATGATTTGGCCAGTCAAGTAAGCGATCAAAACGGTGGAGAAGTTGATTTCAGCGGACGCGCTTCTGGGCAACAACCAAAAAAGCACAAGGGATGCCAACAGAAAATCGCCAGCGGAAACAATCAATTGCATGGCAGAAAGACGAAACGGCGGAAGAGTCACTTCGAAATCACGAAACCGAATGGGCTTGCGAAAGATCGAACAGGCCGACAAATACAATGCGATACACGCAAGAAACAGGAAACCCCATACATGATGATCCAGAAGCAGCTTCTCCCGAACCTCCTCGGGCAATCGAATGGGAAGGGCAACGAAAGCCACCCCTGCTAACAAAAACAAACCCAGCCAAAATGTCGTTGCAAGAATCGAAACAAAGGCCACGATCTCCAAGAACGAAAAACCCCAACTCGAGTACAGGCGATAACGCACTGCGTTTCCACCCAAAAGCCATCCAAGAACATTTCCATAGGAATAGCCTACAATGGCTCCCGTCATGACTTTCGAAAAGGGAAGCTCCTTCTTCAAATGCTTCACTGCAATCCAGTCGTATCCTGACAGAATAAAATAATTAAGAGTGGTCAGGGCAAACGCTAGCGCAATCTGCCAGTATGGAACCATGGAGATGCCATCTTGAACCTTCTCCCACGTGATCTCCGCTTTGTCCAATTTGTACTTCACGAACCAAAATGCCACGCACATAATCGCAATGATGGCTGTGATTTTCGCGGACTCACCCAGACGTCCAATGGCTCGGGATTGAGGCACCGTTCCAGACCGATCAACGACAGGAGGCTCATGCGACTTGCCCGAATCGGGGAGGTGATTCGAAGGGTTCTTGTTCAAGTAATCAACCTGCAAAAGTGTTTTTGAAGCAGCTTGCTTGGACTGAAAATGAGTGACAAGCCAACTTAAGGGACATCCGAAGTAAACAGATTATAGGGAACCTGGGAAGTTAAGCTACGCAAATTGGGGGCACTTTGGTAGCTGTGCGGGAAAAGCACGGTTGTATGGTTTTTTCCTGCCGATACGGTTGTGACGTCGCTATTTGCGATTCACTCATCGAATCTGCTCAGGATCTATACCATGAAGTTTCTTGCTGGGGCTCTGTCGATTGGTCTTGGAATCGGTTGTTTTGCAACTGTTTGCCACGGACAATACGCTTCCGAAATCGTCGTTCCTGGAACAGGAGTTCAGTTATCCCAAGTCGGTGACGACTTTGAGGATGATGCTTGGGAGTTTATTCCGAATAATCCGAAGAGTTCGGAAGACATCGATAAAAACCAACGCCTTCCCATGGGTAAATCTAATAACGGTCGATGGTACGAAGGAGCAAAGCGGGGACACCCGGATATCGTCCGACGCGTCCCTACCCCGCCTGGTGGAATCGAAGGGAGCGAAGGATCGTTGCTGCTGAAATCCTTGCAAACCGGGATCCCAAAGTCCCCTAGCTTCAAAATGCACCAAGATGACTTCATTTGCAACGTGCAATATCGAGTCGGTGGTACGATCCGCGTCGATCAGTCTCCCAGCATGACCACTCGAGTGTTTTTGCCCCCGATGGAAAAGTGGGAAAATCGAAACGGCCCGCACTTTGCCTTCCGAGCTGCCGTTGAAACCACCATCCAAGAAACCAAAACCAAGTTCCTCTTCTCTTCCAAAGAAGAAAAAGATGAACTCTACTGGCCGGGACTGTTCATTCTTCGAGCGACCCGCAAGGAAAACGGCAGGATGGTCCCTTATGCACACTTCCGAGTTCGTTCGGATCGTAACGGCGGTGACTTCATGGGGCCAGAAATCAAGGAAACTGGCTGGTGGACTCTTGGCCTGTCCTTTACCCCGGACGGATTAACGCACTACTTCGCGAAACCAGGCGTCGAAGAACTGACCCGCGAAGACTACATCGCAACCGCCATGCCCTACGGGTACCGATGCGAAGAAGTACGATCGTTCTTTTACAATGTGGTCAATGGCGACAACGGACGCGATTGGACCACCGACTGGATCATCGACGACCCGAAGTTTTACGTCGCGAAATCCGCTCGGCTTGCCAGCAAGAAATAGCCCTCTGAAGCAACCATCCCTCGGGCTTGCGACCTCTGCAAGCTCTGGGGGCTACTTCATAGCGATCAAATACCCAACAATCGCGCCGATCAACAACGCGGGCGGAAGCAGGATCGCAATCGTCAAGGCGATGAGCATACCGGCCGAACTGCCCGATTTTACCACCGTATCAGGAATCGCCTGAGCGACCGACGAAAGGTTCTCGGGTAGAAGTGCCGCAGCCTGATTGGAATCGATCGAATTGATCGAGGTTTCTTGAAGGGCATCTTCTTTGGTCGCAGTCGACTCTGTATCTAACTGCGGCAATGGCGGCGCAGACCACGGACCTCGCGACATTCGCGGCTGAGGCAAGTCGGCGGACTGCATAGCCCACGGTTCAAGCCTTGTAGCAACTTCGGCGCAAGATTGTGTTCGGTTATTGGGATTCTTGTCCATCATCTCTGCAATGATCTCAACGAACTCTTCGGAGACATTGGGAGCAAATCGACGAGGGTGAAACGGCGTTTCCTCCAAGTGCATTCTCACTTTTTGAGCTGTATCACCACCCGGAAATGGCACTTTCCCACAAATGGCATAATACAGCGTGCAGCCGAGCGAATAGACATCGCTGACCGGGCCCACTTCAAGAGGCGTTCGAATTTGTTCGGGGGACAGATAGTCAGCGGTGCCGACAATTTTGCCAGCCCGCGGATCGTCCATCAAATTCGCAGTAAACCCAGCCAAACCCACGTCCGAAACTTTGGCGATGCCTTCCGGGGTTACAAGAATATTGCCTGGCTTCACATCCCTATGCACGATTCCCTGACCATGAGCGTAATCCAGCCCTAGAGCCGCTTGCATAATAATTCTTGCCGCCTGTTCCTGTGGGAGCGGACCTTGCGCTTTAATCAATCTCCTAAGGTCCATGCCTGGTACATACTCAGTAACCAAATAATGAACGACCCCATCTTGTCCAGCGTCGTAGGCACGGACAAGGTAAGTGCAATCCAATTTTGCAAGCAGTCGAATCTCGCGATGAAAACCAGCGACCGCATCCGGAGTTGCTTTGCGAGCCGGCACTACCTTGACGGCGCATTCGCGTCCCATCACGTGGTGGACCGCTTTAAAAACCTGCCCCATCCCCCCTTGTGCAATGAAGTCGGTGATAACATACGGACCTAGCTTAAACTTGTGCTGCCCTTCTTTAAGCTGAGCTGCTTGGTAACCGGTGATTGCCCCTTGTTCAATGAGAATACTGCGCAACAGTTCGTCCTGCCGCTCCAGTGAAACAGGTTGTTCTTCCGATGCGCAGCGAAACCGAAGTAGCCGTTGGCAATACTCCCACTGAGGCGCTGCGATCAAGCCGCTCGCCATGGCTGCTTTCCGAAATATGGTTTCCAAAAACGCTTTCCTTTCCCGCTTCACCTTCGGCAACGACGCTAGCCCCAAAAAGGCTCGCGTCCAAACTACTTTGTTCCAAGTTCTGCTATTTATTCGAACTTGTAGATGCACTGCCCCTTGGCAGAGTCAATCATGTAATAAACATCGCCGTTGGAATCTTCGCCGAAAGCCATAACGGGTATCCCTTTTTCAACGACTTGTTCAATGCGGGAAGCCGAATTAGTCGCTGGATCGTAGCTTAAAGCCCAGATGCTTCCGCTGACGTAATCAGCGTACAGATACTTTCCGTTCAATGCTGGTACTCGGTTCGAGTTAACGACTCGGCCCCCAGTGATCGACTTGCCCGCGCTGTGGTCGTATGCCCAAACCGGTCCAACGGGATCGGAAACACCATCCAAGCGAGCTCGATTTCCAAACGAATAGCTTCCCTCGCGGATGCTCCAACCATAGTTTCCGCCCTTCGAGATGATGTTGATCTCCTCCCACAAATCTTGCCCAACGTCCGCGCACCACAAACGCCCCGACTTAGAATCAAACGCAATTCTCCAAGGGTTTCTTAGCCCGTACGCATAAATTTCCGGGCGAACTCCAGATTGGCCAACAAACGGGTTATCGGCAGGGATGGAATATGGGAGTCCTTTCGAGGTTGTATTGACATCAATACGCAAAATGGACCCGAGCAAGTCCGACCGATCTTGCCCCGAGTTCTTTGGGTCGTTTCTACCTCCTCCGTCTCCCAAACTAATGTAAAGGTATCCATCTTTTCCGAATTCGATGCAACCACCGTTGTGACTGGTATATGGCTGTTCGATATCCATGATGATCTGTTCGGACGCAATGTCAGCGACACTGGAATCCTTCTTGGATCGTTCATAACGAGCCACGATGGAATGGTTGTTCTCTTTTTTGGTATAGCAAACGAAGAACTGTCCGTTCTTGGAATAATCTGGATGGAACGCCAAGCCTAAAAGGCCTTGCTCATTGGCCGCCATCCCTTCGTTCCATCGATTCACCTTGGTTTGAATGTCAAGGAATAGCTTCGATTGCGTAACATCCGATCGATTCTCCAAGGAATAGATTACGCCGCTTTGATCCATGGCATACAGAAGGTTCGGTTGGCCAGGTGCGTGTGTTAGCTCCAGAATTCGACGTGGTGTACTTGGATTTCCGTCCTCATCCACAGGTTGCCATCCATCCCATTCCAGCTTAGGAAAGGCTAAGACCGGACTCAGGTTCAGCTTGCCGTCAATTGGCTGAACGGCGGAACCATCCTCTGCAAGTTCGCGAATCTTGATGTTCCGAAATTTGACTTCGTCCCCATGGTCTTGCAGACACAGATGCCCGAGCCCCGCTTTTCCAAAACCGGCAAACTCGGCAAACTTACTTTTCGAAACTTGTTCATTCCATTTGCCATCCCCAAGTTTGAATTGGTAGTACACGACCCCATTCATGGCGACTTCGCATTGATTCGGTGCGATTCGAACAAACAATTGATTCCATTGGCCAGCAGGTCGAGTTGCATCGGGCGTTTGCGTCTCACCAGCCCATGCCATGGGATAGGGCTTGGCTAATTGGTACAACCAGCCCGATTTTTGCGGATCATGGCCATCAACATTGTCTTGAATCTGAATCTCCGGACCACTTTGCCAAGGAGCAGGATTGTCTTCCGTAACATGGAACATGAATCCGCTGTTGCCCGCCTTCGAAATCTGGTACTCAATCGAAAATTCGAAGTACTTGTATTTTGCGTCCGAGACAA
>CAITIF010000971.1 GCA_903892365.1 uncultured Pirellula sp.
TCTTTCTTCATGAGATGGTTCGAGGCTGACAGCGAACGCCTGCTTCGTGTGGATTTCTTCTGAACTGGGATCTCCCGATTCGGAACGTCCAAAACCGATCTAGATTTGGTTCCAGGACTTCGCACTTGCTTGATGCGACGCACGTTGGAGGTCCCGGGTCGCTTAAGCCATCGATCGATCCAAACCATCGATCGGAAAAAGAGAACGAGAAAGACAATGGCTCCAAGGACAAGTGCAACGCATGCAGCTATCAGTCGGACAATGTCGAATGCTTCCATGAGATTTATAGCTTAGAAAAAAGGACGGCTCACGTTCTCGGACGAGACCACGTTGGGTGGAGACGAAGTAAATCGTAGCTCCTAGTCTAGTTGCAAAGCCTCAAATCTCCATCCATTCTTGATCGCTTCGGCAATTCGTCGAGATTCGCGGCTAGCGCCTGCGGCTCAAGTGGAACGGGATGAATGATCTGCGCTCGCCCGGTGCAGGATAGCGGCAAGCGGCAGACTCACTAAAGTCGATACGGTCGCTACGCCCCCTACAATCGAAAAGCCAACGATGGAATTGTTCTCGCCGGTTTGGAGAATCGCAGCTGATAAACTAGCTGCTAAGCCGCTCGCTAAGTGTTGAACCGCGCTGTTGATACTCATGAATCCGGCGCGACGGCTTGGAATGGTGGCCATAGCCAGCAAGGCTTGGGCAGGAACCATGCGGCCAGAAGTGACCGTCATGTACAAAGATGTTATCGCTATCGCAACGGGAAGCGAAACATGGCCAAGATTGGTTATTAGCAGGGTTGGAATGATGGCCAACGAAGCGAACGTCCAAAAAACAAACTTTTTGCCCAGTCGATCTGTCAGTCTTCCAACGATCGGCATCGCAATAAAAGTACATGCTCCTCCAACAATGTAGATGTACTTTACCTCTGGCTTCTGAAGCCCAACATTGGTCACCATGTAGGTCGCGATGTAGGGCGCGACGGTGAAAGTTCCGAATACCAAAGAAACCGTGTACAAGTACGCGAGTCGCTGGCTGCGAACGCGAAACTGATCGGACAGCGTTTTCCAATACGATGCGGGCGTTGCAAGAATATGTCCCCGCAGCGTCGGTAGCGACACCAACATCAGAAACCAGACAGCCACCGCGATCAACGCCAATACAAAAAATGGGACGCGAACCGAATGCGAAACATCCGCAACCCAAAGGGACAACGGCACACCTACGATCGAGGCAATTGCAAAGGAAACGGAAACAATCCCCAACGCAAACCCTCGTCGGCCTTCCGGAAACAAGTCGCTTACCAACGTCATGGTCATGGACCCAACCACCCCACCGAACAGCCCCGTCATGGCTCTTGCAAAGACCAACGTGGCGTAATCGTTGGCTACCCCACACAGGAACGTGCAAATGCAGAACATTGCGAAAACGACCATCATGGCACGTTTCCGTTCGAAGCGGTCAATGAATCCTGACGCGAACATGCCTCCGACAAACGCTGCGAAGCCGTAGCTTGCCACCATATGCCCGAACTGTTCGGGAGAAATCTGCATCTCGTCGAGAAACCGAGGCCCTAGCGGCATCACCAACATAAAGTCCAACAGATTGATGAACTGAACAGCCGCCAACGCGAACAGACTAATCCACTGGCGACGAGTGAAAGAAGTGGATGCTGGATTTAAATTCATCAAAGATTCGGGCTTCGTTCTTGTTGCAGAACAACTCGCAAAAGTAGGGCACAATCATCGCGTACCCAATCATCCTGAGCAAGTCGCAATCCACGGCTAGATTGATTCTTCATACTCGGTTGACTTTGGTCTCCGCTCTAAGACCAACACCAACCTTTCCAGAAAATTAACACGTGCAACGCGACGGTGGGCCTCGTGCCCTCCTTCGCAATAGGTTTGGTGCGCTAATATGCCATGATCCTTCCCAAGGCCGCGTTCCTGGGCCGGAGGCCCACGAACTCTAAATAGCTCAGTCATTTCAGGCAACTAGCACACCCAACCTATTGCGACATTCGGGGCAAGTCCGAATGCCGCTGCACACTGGTCCATCCTCTGCCGGGGTCGAAGCCCCCGATGTCTCGGTCGATGAATGGGTTTTTTTAACAGTGGCATACGGTGATTGGAACTTTGGGGTGTGGAAACCACGAATGCGATCCTGACAGAGAAACCAAAAGTAGATGGCATCGCGGTTAGCGCCTGCGGCTCAGTTTGGCTCACAGGGACGGCCCCCAAAAGGGACATCGCTACAATCCGAAGGTTCGCACAAAACGTTCGCAATAAATGGTTAAAAAATATTGAACCCCCAACAAATCCAATTAGCGTGGAACAGTGCGGGGAACGATATTACACAAGGAAAATCAACATGTTTGCGAAGATTAGCTTGGGTCTTTTGGTCGCTTTAGCGACGGTTTGTGCCATCCCTTCGGCTCAAGCGCAGGACCCTTTTGGATTTCAATTTGGCTACACACTCGGATACCAAAACAGCTTCCGCAATCGATTGCCAACACCTCCGTACTTCGCCATTTATCCACCTGTCTATTACGGAAATCGCTACCAGCGCCCCTACGGCGATAGCCCGTTTGCTGCCTTCCCGCAACTCCGATCAAGCCCAGATTATTATGCGGTCCCAAGAGATGTGCCGTTCCGAACTCGGTCTGTGATGAACAAGCATGCCGATCTATCTTCGGTGCAGCATGCTGTTCCAGAACCAGTGGCCGAAGCTGCACCACAAGCTGGTAAGACAGTCGTTATCGTCAATCCGTTTGCGCAATCGCAAGTGGCTCAAGGAAAGTAAGTCGCGGGACGTTAACGCACCTCGGACGAGGAGACTCGTCTCAGGACCAACACTTCACCTCGGCCTTGATAATTTTGGTCCGCGATCTGGCGTTGCACCCAACGTGTTCGCGGAATCTTAATCGGAGTCGGTCGAATCGGAGCATCCGAGATAACCTCGGTCCATGTTTGCATCGCTTCGATTTGAACTCGTTCCAAATGTTTCCAAAGCAGCGGTAGGAAACTCAATTCGAACTCTCGCGCTTCCGACAGGGATGCGGACGGTTCCCCAGTATAGTCTCGGAACAAGATGATGCTCCCACGTCTCAGACCAGCTCCCCAATGGTCTCCGAGCTCGCCAGCAATAACCAGGGACCCGGCGATCATTTGGGACGCTGCATAGCTGCCAATGTCCCCGCCAACAAAGACAGTTCCTCTTCTCATGCGCTCGCAGGCGCGATTCCCGACGGAGCCTGCAATAAAGAGATCGCCGCCACGCAGGCCAGATTTTTGGCCTGGTAAAGGGGAGCCAAGATTGTCGCCACAATTGCCGCTCAAGTAGATCAGCCCATCCTTCATGCCGGCCGCCAAATCTCCCCCAGCATTACCGGCAATCAAAACTCGCCCGCCCGCCAGCTCCATCGCGGTTCGTTCCCCAACATCCCCCAAGATGCACAAGGTACCGCTTTTCATTCGGTATCCCAGCTTCTCAATGCTCTTGCAATCCCCTTCGATCAAAACGATACCCTCGCAGCTCGTTTCGCATAGCTCGACCCGAAACACTTTGGATATCGGCACAGGGCCTTGATCGGTCGCTATCGACATTGCCTCGATCGCCTCTTGGGAGAGGTTCTTAAAGGCTTCTGGGGAGAGCGACGATCCATCCATGCTACCCAAAAACGAACTTTGTTTTCTAAGGATTAGCATGTTGCATCAAGGAGCAAGAGGTTGAATGATTTTGCCACGACACCATACGCTGGGGTCTTCAAAAAAGGGACTGTTTCTCGAACGTGCCATGCATTGCGAGCCCAACGTTTGAGATTGAAGCACATAGAAAAGTCCGATCTCTTGAAACTCGCGAGGATCAAAGCCCGTCAAGGTAAAAGATGGCAGAAAGACCTTCAGCTCGTATCCAAAGCTTCTGGAAAGCAGCCCGACCGAAATGTCCTTGGGATGAACCTCATCCGGGTTAGCACGGGCTCTTTGCATCGCACCTAGTTCGCCGTGCCCCCTCACAATCTCACTAGAATCTGTCGGATTGCACATCAAATCGAACCGATGGCAATACGTTGTACCCCGGTGCACGCCAGGACTCCAGCGGGTGTCGATGTACAAGCTCAACAGAATGGTTGGATCGCCCCGTCGCGGTCCGTCCTGTTGCGACTTACGAATCGAACCGTGCAGAAACAAGCCATCGTCGTTCCAGCCTATCGAGAACTCAGCAAAGCGTTTCTCGTCCGCCAAAGAACTCAGCGGTGGAATTCGAAAGGAATCGTCCAATTCCCATTCCAATCGTTCAGGCTTGGCGAACGATTTAGTGTCGTTCACATAGGCCACTGGAAAACCCAGATCGAATAACCAGCTCGGGTCCCCAAGTAGTTCGCTGAGCTTCACGGTTGCGTTCCTGCTTCCTTGTCGCTGTTCTTGCGTATGATGGTGTACCATGCGAACAGATCAGTATCGAGATTCATGCCGCCGGCAGCATCCCAGCCAAGTGCATGCCCCAGCCTTCTCGCTTCCGCATCGTCGACCACATCCAGGTGCAGCACTTCGAAGCCGGCTCTGACGAAGGCGTCTTTACTGAATGGCGATTCTCCTTCTGCCCAAGGGATGTAAGGCTTGTCGGTAGCCGCCTTGGCGGGACAAAAATTGTAAATGACAAAGAGACCGTTTGGCTTCAGCATCGCAGCCACACTCGCTAAGAAGGTTGCATCGTCGACCCCTAAATCAATCAGCATTCTCGGGTCGGACACTTCGCGCGACGGATGGATGTAACCTTTCTTGAGAACGTTCTTGGAAATCACAAGGTCAAAGTCTTGCCCCACTTTTTCCGTCAGTGCTTCCTCTTTGGGAAACTGACCGTCGTAAACAAAAACAGAGCCATCACCCAGTGGCCCGTTGGCATTGGCGTACATCCGTTTCAGAAAAGGTGCAACGTCCACACCAACGCAATGATGCCCCATCAAAGCCAGCATGCGCAAGTGTCCGATACTTCCATACCCAAAGTCGAAAATCTTGGCCCCGGTAGCGGGCTCGAAGCCAGAAGTCACGGCCAAGTCTAACGCCCTTGCATAAGCCAGCGGCGAACCATAGCGAGCATAGTAGAACATCCCCTCATCGATCGTGATCTGTTTCCCGTTCGATTCGATTTGCCACGCTTCTACCGCTGGCAACTTGCCAACTTGTTTCATCCAATCGATCACCCAAGCATTGGAAATGACGGTCTCAGCATCTGCGACTTCGGATGCAAGTTGTGCCACGATCTCACCGGGCTTTGCAACCTGTTGAGTCGTCTCTTGGGCGCTCGCGAAAGAGCTCCACCACGAGCCTAACAGCAATATCCAAAAAATTTTACGGTTCATGATTCGAAGCGATGGACGAGGGCTTACTGGCGGACTTACGGGGGCTCATTAGGGTCGCTAGCTTGTGCTGGACGCCGCACGCGAATCTACCCGTTTCTGGATGAAGGATTTCACTCGGACTAAGTTATAGTCGAATTCCTACGATTGACCAACCAGATCATCATGATGGCATCGTAAATCCAATGCGCAACGATAGGAACCAAAAGATTCTGGAAATACCAATGCAGCACTCCCATCGCCACCCCCATCAGAAAGGCAAAAACGACGTAAGTGACGCTCATGGGATGAGCCAATCCAAACGCCAAAGAACTAACCAGAATTCCAAGGACCAGCGTTTGGGTTGTGCAGGTTTGCATCTCCCCAACCATCCCCTGCATGATCAGACCTCGAAATAGTAGCTCCTCGCCGACGCCAGCAGCCAGTGCCACCGCGATCAATTGACCCACCGATAGACCATTCAGGAGAAGCCTCAATTGCTGCTCGGCGTATTCGCTGAGAGATTGAATGGCTCGAATCGGCAACATGCCAGCAAGCTGCATCGCGATCGCTAGAACAATTCCAGCAACGCACCCTACAACCAAACCTTGTCCAACCGAATACCAATCTCTCCAATCTGGAATCAAGGATCGCGGGTCCAGGCCGACAACCCACCCCACAACGATGGCGATCAAGCCAAGCCCTAGCTCGACGGCACACATACTCAAAAAGCGTTTGTCGCGAGCCTCTAGCATGACCAACGGCATAACTGCTCCACATATCCCGCCGATCCATCGCGGACCCAGCCATCCAATTGGCCAGGTTCCTTCATTTGTTGACCTCGCATGGTATGTACAGCCAGATACTCGCATGCAACATCCGACAAATTGGACATGTCCCCCCAAAGCTTCTCGAATTGAGTTACCGGATACACATCTTCTTGCCCCAACCCCCACCGCTTCTTCACATCTTTGATCGTGATGTAAGTGGGCATCTTCGCCGACATGGTACGAACCGCTTGCTGAGTTAGTTCTTCGTTCGCTAACTTCTCGCGATCGAGTTCAAAGATGGCTAGCAACTTATCAATATCGATCCAGGTGGTCATGGACGAATAGAAAGATAACGCAAACTCATCTCGCTCACGTGGCATCGCCATGCCCTCCAGAAGCCGCTTTCGACCTCCGACAATCGCTAAGCCGCCTCCGCGGTCGTCGATCCGCCGGCTGATCACTTCAAAACTAAGGCATGCACCGGAGTCGATGTGCTTGCTCAAAACAGTCGAATCCAGATTGGCTCCTAGAGTGTCGATGTTGTGCAACATCAACGTCTTTAAACTGGGTTGTGCGACAAGCATCTGATGCAGCACACCGTTACGCAGCATATTCGGGACTTCGTACCAATGCCCCACCGGATGCATGCATTGCTGAGGCAGATTGTCGGTATAATCACTGGCTTCGCCTGTCGATTTTGCCCAACCCAAGATTGCCGCTTGAGCGCTCTCGCGGACTTTCTGTTGTTGTTCATCAAGAACTTGATGCGCCATTTCTTGCCAAAAGAACCGAAGATCACGGGCTGTCGGCACGGTTCGCAATCCTACCGACATTCCGCGCGAAAGATGAACGGGCCCTTCATATCCGTAGTAGTTGTGTTCGGACAAATGTTGCTCCATCGGACCATGAGTCATGTAACCCGTGGTAAAGACATGAGGCACGGTCGCACCAAAGGTCTGCGAGGTTTTCCTGCTTTTGGCCAAATGGACTTCAATAAAACTGCGATGCTTTCCAGCAAACTTGCAGAAAGGGTGCATGCCTTTGACCACCCCAGCACCTCCAGTCCATCGCGATCCAACACCAGCCGCGAGCGTCACAACCGCAACTTCGCCTCGTTCCAACGCTTCGCGGCCCGATTTTGATTCCATCGATTGGCCACTAAGCAGGGGATTGAGAGCCCTTAAATCGATCAGGTCCTTGGCTGGAACATCTTGAATCGTGGTTTCGGGATGAAGGCGATTTTCAGAAAGACCAATACGTCCCGAAAGCAACTCGCTTCGAATCAATTCATGCTGCTGTCGATCAAAGCCGTTGATGCGCAGCGATTCATGCAACTGCGTCTTCGAGTCGGAACCCGTTTGAGCTTGCGGCAAGATCCGGTCCAGCAGCCATCGAGCGCGACCATCCCCCTCGCGGCACGATCGGTTCAATCGCATCAGTTCACGCTGCGATTGCGCACTCAGATCACGCATGTCTTTGCGAATCAGCTTGGGGGCTAAGATCGCATAGTAGCCGTCAGGCATGGTTGCAGCTTCCCCCTGAAGCAGTTCTGCCCAGGATCCACGGTCGTTGATCGCGAAATCATAGACAACCGGATCCATCGCAAAAGGCAACCGGGTTTGCATCTCGCGTTTGGTGGTTACCAATGTTTGAAGCAACCAATCGCGAGCCTCTTTCTGGACTTCGGGTGCAAAGAAGAAACCCATCCCTCCACCCGACATGCCTCCAAGCATCAGGAAGCCCCAGAACTGGTCTCCCCAACGGGCCCGGCATTGTTCGATCATCGAATCGGTGAAACAATTGGTGCACCATGGGATAATGACTTGAAGTGGACCGACGAAGTTCTCTGTGGTAAGCCGCGCAACGCTTCGAATATCTCCTTGTTCCATCGCATGGACCAGGTTCTCAAAAATGCGCTGCGCTTCTAGCCTAGCTTTCCATTCGCGATCGGCTCGAACCAGATATTTTTCAGAAACCATTTCTAAAATGGGTCCGACATTTTGCGCCATGCCGCCATAGATCAGAACCAGACTATCTTCCAGAGCCTTTCTGCTCTGAGGCGAAATGCGATCCTCTTTCAGGATCGTGTGCTGTGGCATCAAGCGGCCTCGACTGACTCCAAACTCGGGATCGGTCTCCGACGCGAGCACTCCTTCGATCCGTTTGATACCCGGCCATACTCCACCCGAATCTTGCCAGCCACCGCCTGATCCGCCCAGCCATTCGCCCAAGATGGCTCGTGCGGTGATCAAGCGTTGATCCATCTCTTGGAGCCCGCCTTGCAATTCGGAAACTTGTCCGGTCGCTCGCATCAAGACCGAAATCAAGCATCCCAATAGATTGGTGGAAACGGCTAACCTGGAACCTTTGGGAATGTCGTTCACCTTGGATACCAGTTCCAAACCAAGCCCCGGCTCGCCAACAAGCGTTTCAAGCAATTCCGAGATCTTGCGATGGCAACCTTCCATCGCGGGTGGAACCAACCCCGAAGCGATCAGAGCCGACTTCAGCAGGCCTAGATAATCTTTCGCGAAATCAAACACTTCGTCGATCTCGGTCAGTTCCGCTTCGGCACCTAAATCAGCACTGACCAATCGCAGCACCGGACGATCGATCACCCTCAGGTAGGCTTCAACAGGTGGTCGCGGCGATGCATCTCGGCCGTAAACCCCCAAGTCAACCGATGCATTGAGAACGCGAGCCCCCTCGGGGTAATCCATCCCCAAGAAGAAAATATCGCTCCAGCCCGAGTGCGAAAAATCCATGCGCACGCTGGTCTTCTCACTCAAGATCGGAAAGTCTCCGGTCTCAGGATCGGGGCGGCTTAGCAATTTGTTGAGCCGAAGTGGGTGTTCGCTGGGATGACCGATGCGAAACATCCATTGATTCCCTCGGACGGTTCGGACGCTACGGCGGACTTGGTCGGCAAGTGTCTGAATCCCCAGTTGATGGTACGCTCGAGCCAACGCGCTGGAGATGGCCAATGTCGGCCCATCTTGGCTTTGAATCGCGAGCATATGATCAATCGCTTCAGGGAAACGCCGGCCCAAGATATGCTGGTACGCCTCGTACGGCAGCAAACCACTTTGCGATTCCGGAAAGGTTTTGGGTAAATGGTAGCGATAGATGGCTGCTAGAAAGAATAAAGCCCGAACGCGATGGTACAGATTGCCGGTCCTGCGACGGAACGTATCTAAGTCCGCTGCTGCCTCCAACAGCTGGTTGGCCTGGAGACCAAGGCAAAGCGATTCCAGGGTGCGATGCCGAATCGTATCGTCCAGCGATTCAATCGTTTCGATCCAAGGGTTGGATTCATGATGGATAGGGGGCATGGTTATCGCTTCCTGTTACTTTTGTACCGCAAGAAGCTCAATCATGTCGCTGAGCACTTTATCACGATCTACGCCCGACAACGACAGAGCAAGCTGCGTATTGAGCAGTCCGTATTTGATTCCGATGTTGTAGCGGTGCCCTCGTGCCTCGCAAGCCAGATACCTTTCTCGCGATGCCAGCTCGTTCAATGCTTCGGCAAGAGAAACGGGCCGATCGACGGTCTTAGCGATTCGCTCCAACACTTCCAAGATCATCGGTGTCAGCACATGAATACCGAAGAAACAAAGGTACATACCGCTTCGAAAGCCTGCGATGTTCAATTCCTGTTCTGCTAAAGTCGGAGTGGGCTTCTCAATGACTCGTTTGACTTCATAGAGTCGATCCGTCTGAGGCAATCGAAGTCCACCGATGGCCCCGAAAAACGGAAGCATTTTCTCTTTCGTGGCCTGGACGCCGGATACCGAGCAGCCTTCCGCACGAGCCACCTCGATCAGCTGCTGGGCACAGCTCTTTTCCTTGCTGCTCAAGTACAAATGGTCCCCGACCAAATGCAAAAAAGGCTCGTTCCCCAAAAAGGACCGTGCAGATAAAATCGCTTGGCCATACCCTGTTGGTTTGGGCTGGGTAACAAAAGTCAGCATGTCCAGGTAGCCACCTGCGGCCCGACGGTAGGCTTCTTCGTTGCCCGGGCTGATGACAATCGCCAAAGACTCGATTCCCGCCGAAACGACTTCTTCAATGATCATTTCCAGGGCTGTTTTTTCGACCCCGTCCCGGTCAACCAATCGCTGAAGCGGAAGCGCCGACTGGCCTGGGCCCGCCGCTGTTACAAGGGCTTTGCTGATTTGCATACTATCGAGTTCAATGGTGGAAACAGAAAAACGCTTAAACGCACATTCGCAGACTAACCCGAACCAGGCATCGTTTCTACCTGGCCGCCTGCCCAAAATACCAAG
The DNA here is from genome assembly GCA_903892365.1 of uncultured Pirellula sp. Taxonomy (GTDB): domain Bacteria; phylum Planctomycetota; class Planctomycetia; order Pirellulales; family Pirellulaceae; genus JBKCUI01. Next base: position 10,392 of record CAITIF010000971.1, read on the forward strand.
AAATCGTTGTCTAACCAGAATTTCATGCAACTCATTCGGAATACACGGAAAAACCCAGTCGAGAATCTCGCTTTTGACGAAGCCATGATCGAATGGGCCGACACACGGTCGGAAAACGGCTTACCTAGCGAAGAACTGCTTCGCCTGTGGGAAATGCCCACTCCGTGTGTCGTGCTGGGCCGTGCCAGCAAATGGGATATGGAGGTAAACCACGCCAACTGCGAACGCCAAGGGATCCCTGTTTTTCGACGAATGAGTGGCGGCGCCACGGTCGTGGCTGGACCAGGCTGCCTAATGTATTCGCTTCTTCTGAGCTACGAATCCCGACCCGCGTTGCGAATGCTGGACGTGGCCCATTCCCAGGTAATGCAACGGCTCCAAGTCGCAAGTCAGGCAACCCTGAAAGCATTTGACTTACCGGGTGTGATCGAATTGCAAGGAACGTGTGATCTGACTCTGGCCAATCGCAAGTTCTCCGGGAATGCATTGCGATGCAAACGAAACTGGATGCTCTATCACGGAACCATATTGATCTCCATGCCACTGGAATGGCTGGGACAGTATCTCTTGGAACCACCTCGTCAGCCCGAGTATCGCGAGAAACGCAATCATCTGGATTTCGTGACAACCTTGTTACCAGCCAATTCGAAATGTTCGCCCATCGAATTTCGCCAAGTGCTTGAACGACAAATAGCCATCCAATGGGGCGCACATAACGTCGAAGGCGAGCCGAGTTTCATCGATGAAATCGAAGCGTTGGAAGAACAGCTCATGGAGACGCGATACGGCAAGGACCAATGGCATCGCGGATCCTAGGGCGATCGAAACGACTTTGACTTCTTGACTCCAACTAGTGAAAATCAATGCCGATTAGTATTCCCATTTTAACGACACTGATTGTCAATAAAGAAAGGTAACGAAATGCTCAAGCAAGAAGGTTACGAACTGATGGGGGCTGCGTTCGAGGTTTACAATGTTCAAGGCTATGGCATGGCAGAAGAAATCTACCAACAGAGCCTTGAAATCGAACTGGGCCTGCGTTCCATTCCGTTCATCAGCAAAGCACCTGTCGATGTCTACTTCAAAGGGCATAAGCTAAGTACAAAGTATCAACCGGATTTGCTTGTTTTCGGCGAAATCGTTGTTGAGCTAAAAGCGATCAAAGCACTTGCGTCGGAGCACGAAGCACAACCATTCAATTACATGCGTATCTCTGGAAAAAAAGTTGGCTACTTGATCAACTTCGGGACTGCCTGTGAACTGGAATGGAAACGTTTTGTAATTTGAACAGAACTACCA